>CALXZR010000139.1 GCA_944393295.1 uncultured Clostridia bacterium | reverse complement strand
AGCAATTACAAGAACTAAGAGAAATTATGCCACATAGCTACTTTTTAATTCCTGGATATGGTGCACAAGGTGGAAAAGCAGAAGATATAGCTTTAGGTTTTGACAAAAATGGACTTGGAGGAATTGTAAACGCAACTAGAAGCTTAATGTGTGCATATAAATCAGATTTATGGAAGGATAAATTTACAGAAGAAGAATATGCAAAAGCTACAAGAGCAGAAGCTATTCGAATGAGAGATGAATTAAACGAAGCTATAAAGAATAGATAAATATATTGCTAAAATTCTATGCTATATAAGGGAGAATAAAATGATTTATAATATGTATGACACAAAAGATGTAGAAGAATTAAGCAAATTAAGAAAAACTCCTGGGATACAATTAACAAAAAAGTATCTACCTAGGATAGATGCAAATATTCAAGGATATGTAGTAAATACTTTAGAAGAATGGCAAGAAATAAAAGATAGGTTTCCAGAAATAGTAACTTGTAGAACAGATTCTAGGATAGACTTAGAAAATATAAACCAACATGGAGCTACAAGACCAAAGGATGGTATAGATGATTATATAATAGAAGTATCTAATAAATTCAAAAATCCATATTTTATTTGTCTTGAGCTTGAAGAAGGCACAAATGAAAGAATATATACACAAGGTGGGTTTGTACTAGATTGTACAGTAGGAGAAGATATAAAAGTTGGATATTGTGGACCTGGTTTTGATTGTGGAGAAATTACCAAAGGACTATCAGAACACGAAATCTGGGTTATTCCATGGAATGCAAGTAGTATTACTAATCCAAATGCTGTAAATGAATTTAGAATAAATAAAATATCTGATAAAGAATATAGAAAATCAGTTGTAAATAGAATGGTATTTTTAATAAAAGAATATCCATATAGAAAAAAAGAAATTTGTGATGAATTTTTTGCAAATAAAGCACATTTTTCTGGTATAACTCCAGAACTTTTTGAAACACTCCAAAAAGAAGTTTTAATACCAATATATAGAAGTCAAAAAGATTTAATTTATGATGGCTTAAATCATTTTGGTATAGAAATAAATGTAGTTAAAGATAATAGATTAGTACCATTTGAAATTGAAACACCTGCAATTTTTAAAGTAGAAGAAAAAGAAGATAGCTATTTAAAAAAGAATGCTAATAGAGAAAAATCAAGATTTTTCTCACAAGCAGAGCAACAAAAAAACTTATTAATGCGATATGGAAAAGCTAAAGGAATGATTTTAACACAAAAATACTTACCAAAATTATATCCTTTCAATGGTATAAGAGTTATATCTAGTAAAAGTCAATGGGAAGCAATACAAGATGAGTATCCAGATAGATTAACAACTAGAACAGATACTTTAATTGGAGATACAAGAAATGTTAGAATTGATGGAACAGGTGGAAAGAAAGAGCTAATTTCAGGCGTTATAGATCAAATAAAAGAACAAAACCCAGAAGGTGTATTATTACTTTTAGACAAGAAAACAGAAACATTGCCTAGATATGAAAATGATGGTGGATTTAATGTACAATTTAATAATAATGAATCTGTTATAATTGAGCTTACAGGAAAAGGATTTGATGCAAGAGAAATAACAAGAGAAAAAGGTGTTCACGAAAGATATGTAATTCCTTGGGATTTAGTACTATTTATGCGAAATAAATCAGATTTATTAAAAAATAGATTTGTAGATAAAGAAATTATTAGTGATAAAGACTATGAAAAATCAAGAGAAGAGAGAATTAAATTTTTAAAATTGGTAGATGAGAATATAGAAAAAGTTGAAGATGTTATTCCGAAAAAATATAAACCAATAAATAGTGATACAATAAAAAATATTTTAGATGATATAGTATTTGAGGTTTATAAAAGACAGGCAGATTTTTATAGAGATGGTCTAAAAAATTTTAATGTGCAGGGAAATATAGTTAGAGGAAAACTTGAGGCTTGGGAAATATTTAGACCAGAGAGATTAATTCCTAGAGATAATAAAAATAGAAAGCAACAAGAAGACACGGGAAGATAATAATAAAGGAGAATGAGTATGTTAGAAATACAAACAGTAAGTAAAGGTGCAGAACTTATTTCTGCAAAACTTAATGGAATAGAAAAAATACATGATGGGAAAAATTTTTGGAATAGACACAGCCCAGTATTGTTTCCAATAGTAGGAAAATTAAAAAATGGAAAAACTACAATTGGTGGAAAAACTTATGAAATGGGACAACATGGTTTTGCAAGAGATATGGAATTTGAAAAAATAGATGAAAATTCTTATGTACTTAAATCAAATGAAGAAACTTTAAAAAAATTTCCTTTTGAATTTGAGCTTTATATTTCTTATGAAATAGATGAAAATAAACTTACTACAAAATATAAAGTTATAAATAAAAGTAATGAGCTTATGATATTTGGCCTTGGCGGTCATCCTGCTTTTGTTTGTGATTATTCAAGTGGTAAATATAGAATAGAATTTGAAAAGGAAGAAAATGATATAGAAATTCTTGAACTAGAAAATGGTCTTATTTCTAATAAAAATATTCAAACAAGTAAATACATAAAAGAAAATAGAATTTTTTTAGATAAACATACTTTTGAAAATGATGCTATAATAATGAAAAATTTGAAATCTACAAAAGTATTTTTAAAAACAGAAACAAAAAAAGTTTTAACCTTTGATTTTTCAGATTTTCCATATTTGGCAATATGGTCAAAGCCAGAGGCTAATTTTATTTGTATTGAGCCATGGTTTAATACAGCAGACAAATTAGATTCTAATGGAATTTTTGAAGAAAAAGAAGATTTAATAGAACTTAAACCTAATAAAGTTTTTGAAGCAAAATATAGTGTAGAATTTTTTTAAAATTTAGGAGAGAAATAAATGATTTTAGTAGACAAAAATATTAAAGAATTAGCAAAAAGTGGAATGCTTATTGTAAGTAATTATAAAGAAGAAAATGTAAATTGTGTTTCTTACGATTTAACTTTAGATAGCATATTAGTAGATAATGAAGAAGAAAAAGAGTATACATTAAAACCAAAAGAATTTATTATGGTAAAAACTTTAGAAGAAGTAAAAATACCAAATAATATGCTAGGAAGAATTGGTGAGAAAAATTCTCTTTTAAGAACAGGTTTATTTGTTTCTGGTCCACATTATCAACCAGGACACAAAACATATTGCTTTTTAAGAGCTTTTAATATGTCTGATAAAAATATTAAACTTGAAAAAGGATTAAAAATAGCTCAAATAATGTTTGAATTTTTACAAGAAGTTCCAGAGATAACTTATAATCAAAATAAAAATAGTTCATTTAATGATGAAAATAAGTATTTAGGCTATGGAAAATATGATAATAAATATAAAAATTTAATTGGATAAAGGAGGAAAGAAGATGCCAATAAAATTAGACTGTGAGATTTTGAAAAAAGAAAAAATAATTGAAGGGATTTACAAATTTACTTTAAGTGCAGAACCTATTGCTAAAACAGCAAAAGCAGGAAATTTTATCGAGATTCAAGTTTCTACAACAGGAGAGCCTTTTTTAAGAAGACCTATTAGTATCTATAGTATTGATGACGATAAAATAGAAATAATATTTCAAGTAAAGGGAAAAGGAACAGAGATTTTATCTGAGAAAAAAGTAGGAGATGTAATTAATGTTTTAGGTCCTTTAGGCTATGGTACTTTTT
>CALXZR010000138.1 GCA_944393295.1 uncultured Clostridia bacterium | reverse complement strand
AAAGGCTTTCCTTAAGGAAGGTATGCAAACTCACATAATACACTATTTATCGCTGCTTTCTTCCGAACCTGACGAGATTCATAGCTTTTTATTGAAGCATACCTTCCTTAAGAAAAGCCTCATCATTGACTATTGCAATTATATAATGAATTTCTTATTTTGGCAATACTTTTTAATTAGTTTTTACTCTTTTAAAAATTACATTATCAAAATTTGTTATTTCTAGATTAGATGATCCTTCTACTGTTATATCTCCTGCTGGAGTTTCTAATGAAACGTTTCCTTTATAAGTAACATTATTATTAGTTTGTATAGCAATATCAAAAGATAATCCTGCTTGAATATTATCACTTGAAATACCTATTTTTTTAAGTAGACTTCCATCATAGACAATTTCTGTATCTTCATTTGAAATATAATTACCTAAATTTTCTAAAGATAATCTAAAACCTACTACTCCACCTTTGTTAGATACTTGCAAGCTTTTTAGGTCATCTATTCTATCTCCTAAATAAACAATTTTATCTCCTATATAATTTTGCTCACTATGCCCATATAAATTTTCAAGTTCTCCTGTTGGTCTATAAATTTTAGCTTCTCCTAATTCTCCTTTAGTAATTGAAAAATTGTCAAAAGTAATTGATTTTATAGTTTCTGTTTCGCCTTCATTTTCTGGATCTATGTATATATAAAAATCATTTACCTGGTTTAGACTTATGTTCCAAAGGTTTTGTCCATCCTCTACTTTATTTCCATCAACTGTACTAATAATTAAAATTTTACTTAGTTTATATGGCAGTGTTCTTTCTCCTTCTACCTCATATCGAAGCATCACTAACACAACTAATAGTATTACTATTATAAAAGCACTTATAAAAAGACACCTTTTAAATAGATTCTTTTTTTTCATTTTTATTCCTCTTTCTTAATATTTTAAAAAAATCTTTTAATATTTTTTCACACTCGTCCTTTAATATATATTTTTCTATTTCAATTTTATGATTAAAAGGATAATCTTCTAATAAATTTAAAACAGATCCACATGCTCCTGTTTTCAAATCGTCTGTACCTATATATACTTTTTTTATTCTTGACTGGATTAAAGCTCCTGCACACATTGAGCAAGGTTCTAAAGTAACATACATTTCACAGTCCTCTAATCTCCACGCCTCAAGTTTTTTGCAAGCCTTTTCTATAGCTAATATTTCAGCATGAGATGTAGCTTGTCTTCTACTTTCTTTTAAATTATGAGCTCTAGCAATAATTTTTCCATTTTTTACAATGACAGCTCCTACAGGAACCTCTTCTTTTTTAAATGCTTTTTGTGCTTCTTTTAAAGCCTCTCTCATAAATTGTTCTTTTTCCATAAATAATCCTAACTTTATATACATTTGGTCTCCCCATGCGGACTCGAACCACAATCGGTAGCTTAGGAGGCTACTGCTCTATCCTGCTGAGCTATGAGGAGATTATGCGTACTTAAAAATTTTAAGTACGCTTTAATATAATTTATGCATTTAATTTTTCTAATAAATCAGTAACATCTATTCCATGAACTTCGCAAGCTTCCTCTAAGCTTTCTGCTTGAGATGCTGGGCATCCTAAACAATGCATTCCTGCTTCTAATAAAATGTCTGCTTTATCTGGATATTGTTCTAATAATTCACCTATTGTCATTGTTTTTTCTATCATTTTTAATCCTCCTTTACAGAAATTACAATTAATTTTAACATAATTTTAAAAAAAAGTATAGACAAATATCAAAAATTATTGTATCATAATACAAAATTCAAGAAAGGATGGTGAAATCTATTTGAATTTTCTGATAAATATATTTTTTATCAGTTTTGGTATCAATTTATTTATTATCATTTATTTTTTATATTCTTTAATAGATACTTTTTTCTTAACTAATCTACAAGGTTTAAAATTATCCATTAAAAAGAAAAAATTATAGGAGGTACATTGAAAAAATTTTTATTTAATTTTTTTGTTTATTTGTTTTGTTTATTTATTTACTATAATATTGAATTAAAAATCTTTTCTTCTATTTTTACTGCTGAACATCTTATTTTTCCATATGCAATGCATCCTTTTGATATTTGTTCTTTATACCCTCAAACTTGGAATTTTATAAAAAAATCCTATTGTATAGTTTCCCTTATTAGTTATACTATTATTCATTTTTACATTATCTTGATATTGTCAAAATACCTACCTAAAAAGAATTTATCTATAAATAGGAAAAACAAACCCAACAAAAATTTAAATGTGGATAATTCTACTACTATCACATTAAAAATCGGTATATCGAATACAAAAACGCCTATATATATTTCAGAAAAAGGTCTTTATCAAAATATTTTAATTACTGGCACAATTGGAAGTGGAAAAACATCCTCAGCAATGTATCCTTTTACTAAACAACTAATTGCATTTGAAGCTTCTAACTCTAAAAGAAAACTTGGATTATTAATCTTAGATGTAAAGCGGAAACTATGCTAAAGAGGTAGAAAAGTATGTAAATCACTACAATAGAAAAAATGATTTAATTTTAATTAATTTATCTGGAAAAATAAAATATAATCCTTTAGATAAACCTGATTTAAAACCTTCAATTTTAGCAAATAGATTAAAAACCATTTTAACTTTATTTAGTAAAAATAATAGTGAATCTTATTGGCTAGATAAAGCAGAACAGATTTTATCAGAAGCAATTAAGTTTTGCAGACTTTATAATAATGGATATGTTACATTTTCAGAACTCCACAAATTAATTTTATTTCCAGAATATTTCGAAGAAAAATTAATTTATTTAAAAGAATTATTTAAAAATTCCTATTTTAATAATGAACAAGTATACGATTTAATTTCTTGTATTGATTTTTTTCAAAAAGAATTTTTTTCTTTAGATTCTCGAACAATTTCTATATTAAGATCCGAAATTAGTAGAATTACGAATATATTCGTATCAGATTATCAAATTTCAAATGTTTTCTGTCCTTCAAAAAAAGAAATAAATTTTACTGGATTTGAAGATTGTTTAAATACAGGAAAAATTGTTGTATTACAAATGAATATCTCCGAGTATCGCAACCTTTCTAAAATTATAGCAGCTTATCTAAAGCTAGACTTTCAAACTACTGTAATGAAACAACTTTCAAATAATAAGTCAATAAGGGCTTCTGCATTTATTAGTGATGAATATCACGAATATGTATCAGAAACAGATGCCGAATTCTTTGCAGAATGTAGAGAAGCAAAATGTATAAATATTGTTGCAACACAAAGCTATACTTCTCTTTTAAATAGTCTAAAAAATGAGTCGAGTGTAAAAGTTATTCTGCAGAATTTAATTAATAAGCTTTGGTTTCGCACAGATGATATTTTTACAATTGAAGAAGCTCAAAAACAAATTGGTAAATTTGAAAAAGAAAAAACTTCTATTACTATCTCAGAAAATGCTAAAGAAACAGATTTTAATGTTTTTACTAATCGCCTAATTTCAAGAAATTCAAATATATCAGAAAGTTTTAATACTTATACACAAAATGATTTTAAATATGATACCAATTACTTTTCTCAAAATTTAAAAACTTTTGAATGTTTAGCCTTTCTATCTGATGGTTTCTCTATTTTAGAACCGCAAAAAATAGAAATGCTACCACATTTTAAGCAAAACATTTAAGGAGGTTTATATGAAAACAAAAAATGTTCTAATTTTTTATATTTTAGTATTTTTATTCTTTTTACTATTCTTTTTTAGTAACATTTCTTTTGCTGGCGATCCAAAATTAATTAATACTTTAAATAACGCTTTTGAAAAAATAGAAAATTACATATTAAAGCTTTCTACTCCAGCAGCTGCAGTTGCTGTTGGTAGTGGTGTTCTTATGAAAAAATTTAGCTTTGGTGATGAAGAAAAAATTCGTATATCCAAAAAATTAATTCGTGGTAGTCTTTTTTCTTATGGATTTATTTTATGTATTGATCTAATTCTTTCATTAATTAAAACATTACTTTCTTAAGGAGGAAATAATGGAATATACTACTGAGTCTTTATCAGAATTAATCTTTCAAATTATTAATAATATTCTATCAAAACTTTTTAATTCTATAGATAAAACAATTTACTCTCTTTTAGATGAACTTACTTTTATTGATGAATCAATTTTAGAACAAAGTAATTTAGAAAAAATTCTTGGTGAAAATTCTTCTAGTGGCATTTTACTTATCTGTAATGCTTTAGTTTTAGGCTTTTTCTTATTTTATGGTCTTCAATATTTATTTTCACATTTAACGTACAAACAAATTCAAAAACCTTCACAATTTATTTTTAAAGCAATTATATTTGTTGGTATAATGAACTCTTCCATTTGGATTTGCAAAGAAATCATATATATTATAGCTATTATTACTAAAGCTATTAATTACATATGTGAAGACTTATTTAATATAACTATTAGTTTTACTGCATTTATACAACATTTAAATTCTATTCTGTATCAAGAAGGTTTTGAATTTGATATTTTTTCTTTTGATGGAATTGTTAAATCTTTTTCCTCTATAGGAATGATGTCTTTAGTTTTTACTTATTCTTTGCGCTATCTTCTAATTCAGATTTTTGCTATATTATGTCCTTTTGCCTTTTTAAGTCTTTTGTCTGAAAATACAGAACATTTTTTTAGAGCATGGATTAAAAATTTCTTTTCTTTACTCTTTATTCAAATTTTATTATCTATAATTCTATTACTATCCTTTTCTCTTATAAATTTTAGTAATATCGAAATACAAAAGCTCTTATATATAGCTTCAATATATGCAATTACAAGATGTAACTATATTATGAGAGAGCTTATTGGAGGCATTTCTTTTGAAGTTAAACAAAACATCCCATTTTTTAAAAACTAGGAGGTTATAATGAAATTTATTTTTCCAAAAAATTATACTTTTAAAACCAAGCTTTTTGGTTTTATTGATTATACAACAGCAATTTTTAACGGTCTTTTAGCTTTAATTATTTATTCAATCTCTAATTTATTATTTTCAAACATAAATATAAAAATATATTGTTTTATATCTATATATTTTCCTATTTTTCTCTTTAGTATATTTTGTTTTCAAAAAGAAAATATTTTAGCTGTTTTATATTATACTATTTATTTTTTTAAGAATAGGAATATATATCTATATAAAAAATCCCATTATGATATAAAAAATTAAATATGAAATTTCTTTTGTAATTCTATTTTTAGTGCTTTTCCATTTAATATAATTACTATAATTAAATTTAAAAAAGCAAATCCTAAAGAAATAATATTTAGTAAGAATTTTTCTCTAAAAATAAATATAATTATAAAATTTGATAATACACTTAAAAATAAAATTAAAATTTCATATATAGCATATTGTACATATTTTCTATATTTTACTATTGTAAGTACTAACATTATTAGATTAGAGATAATTGTTACTATAGGAAATCCAATAAAAAAAGACCATTTTTTAAACCCAAAAACAAAATCAATAAAAAATAATAACACTAATATTTGAACGGTTTGAAGAACAACACTTGATGCGAGGTTAATCCCCTTTCTTAAAGAAAAAATAACTGTATTCCAAGTATATACAATACCCAATATAGCAACAACTGACCAGTTTAATTTTTGCTGTATTGCAAAGTTTATAAGTATAAGTGTTATAGATACAAAAATTGTAACAATTATACTTATATTCATTAAAGCTCTACTTTTTTTAATATTTTTTATATTTGGATATAACATTAGACTCCATTCCCCTCAATCTCTACTTTTATTTCTCTTTCTTCTAAAAATGCTTTTATATTGTTTTCGACATTTTTATTTTCTATTACAGAAGTAATTGAAAAAATAACTATATTATCAACACAACAAGCAGTACATTTTATTTTTTCAACTGTTTCTGGCGCTATTAAAAAATAAACTTTATCTATAAATTTTTTGTACTCTGCTACAAAACCTATTCTACCAATACTAGATAAAGTTGTTGTATTATATTTTCTCCTTTCTTTATATGCAATTTGCACTACCTTTTTCTTTATGAATAATGGAATTAGTCTTAAAAAAGGATTTATTCCTAGCTTTACATTTTTTGCAATTGTTTTCAATAGTTCTTCTTCTTTTAATTTTATTTCAAATTGTTTTTTTACTGCTTCTAATATGTTTTCAAAAGTTTTTTCTTTATTTGCATACACATTTACATCTATATAAGAGAAAAAATTTGATATCGTTTTAGATGGAAAATATTTTTTTAAATTTACAGGAACACTAATTTTTATAGGTCTATCTTTTTTATTGCTCTTTTTCTGTTCTTCATAAATAGAATATATTAATACAGCCGTTAAAAACTGTGTAATTGTAGCATTATTTTCTTTAGCAATTTCCTTTAATTTTATAGCATCAATATATTCATGTGTTACTCCAACAACTCCTGGAATCAGCTTTCTTCCTGTTAATATATATGCTCTTTCTCCTTTTCCTTCACCTTTTAACTTTTTATTAAAGTTTTGAGAATAGCTATCAACAGAATTATAATTAATTTTTCTTTTCACACTACTTCCGAAACTTTTGTTGTTAAAGTGTACAATATCTATATAGTTATATGTTATCTCTTTTAAAAAATGTAATGCATTATTTCCATCTGTTAAACAATGAAATATATCTAAATTTATTTTATTTTCAAAATATGTAATCTTAAAAAGATAATCATTATTAGCTGGTAAGTCAATATATTTACATGGATAATCATGTTCCTCTTCAATTACAACTGATTTTGTATTGTTTTCAAAATAGTACCAAAAAAATCCTCTACGCATTCTAACTTTAAATAGTTTAAATTTTACTAATGCTTTATTGACAGCTTTTTCTAATATATTGGGATCTATTTTTTCTTTCAATGTAATAGATATTCTAAATACAGAGCTATATCTTTTTGTAGAAGCAAGTGGAAACAATTTCGCATAATTATCTAATCTTCTCCATGATAAATCTTCCTTTTTTTTAGACTTCACTTTTCTTCACATCCTTTAACAATTTAACAATATCCTGATATGTCTCTTCTGATGCATACTCTTTCTTTTCTCTATAGGTCATCCAAATATGAATAGCTTTTTTAGTTTCCCTAAAATCTATATCTACATTTTCTTTTTCAGCTCTTTCTAAAAAGCTATGAGCATCTGGATTTAAAATATCATAAGTTCCTGTATATATGGTAACATTTTTTAAATCTTTAATAGGACCTTTTATTGGGTTTACTAGGTAGTTATCCATTCCATCTTCACCACAATAAGCTTTTCCTGCAATTTTTAATACGTCTTTTATTAAAGTAGGATCTTTTGCTTGTAATTCCTTAGTTATTTTTAGATTGCTTAAACTTACATCTAACCAAGGAGATAATAATATTGTTTTAGCTGGCTCTTTCTGTTTATTACTTGTTATCTTTTCTAATAAACCTAGGGCCATTCCCCCTCCTGCTGAATCACCCATAAGAATTAACTTTCTCTCTCCTATACTTTCCATTATTTCTTTATAAAGAGGCTCTATCATTTCAAAAACCTCTTTGTATGTATATTTTGGAGTTAATGGATAATCTGGAAGAACTAAAGTCATTCCTGTATCTGACACAAGATCTTCTAAAAATTTCCAATGTTTATATGAAGTTTCTACAACATAAGAACCACCATGAAGGTACAATATAATATCTCCTAAATCTTTACTATTTTTTGGTTTTAAAATGAATATCTTTCTATTGTGATATTGCATTTCTATTACTGTATGTCTTTCTTTAACTTCACTTGGTGCAATTCCTTGTATATCTATAATAAAAAATAAACTAATTATTACAAAAGCTGTTAAAAAAATAAATAATAAATATCCTTTTAAAATTTCTATATTTATAAATAGTAAAATTGGTATTATGCTCAAAAGTATAATTCCAATTATTATTACATAACTTTTTTTCATACAATCTCCTATCTTTCACTTTTAAATTATATCAAAAAAATTTTTATCTGTATATAAATTTATTTAAAAGGCGAAATTTATTTTGCATATTGTAATTATATTTCTTAGATGATATAATTTCATTACTGTACAAAAGATAATAATTCAATACGTAAAGGGGTTTTTTTATAATGAAATTAGAGCAAAATGATAAATCTCTTTTATTTTCTAGTACAGAGATTCCAGATGTATTTTTTACAGAATATTTACCTTCAATGAATAGTGATTTTGTGAAGGTTTATCTTTATATTCTTTTTTTGTCAAAATTTAATAAAGACATTAAAATAAATGACTTATCTAAAACTCTTGCTCTACCTTTTCCAGTTATACAAGATGCTTTAAAATATTTAGAGGAACAAAAGCTTCTAATAAAACTTCCTACTGGATATAGCCTTGCAAATATTCAAGAAATTGAACTTTCAAAATTGTATTCACCTAAAGTAACTTCTTCTCCTGAAGATTTGCAAAAAACAGCTTTAAATCAAGAAAGAGCAAAAGCTATAGAAAATATAAACGAATTATTCTTTCAAGGAGTTATGTCTCCAGCTTGGTATAGCGATATAGAATTATGGTTTAATAAATACAATTTTACAGAACAAGTAATGCTTGCTCTATTTAGTTATGCTTATGAAAACAGAGCACTAAATAGAGGTTATATTCAAACTGTTGCTGATGCATGGAGTAAAAATAATATTAGAACTTTTGATGATTTAGAAGCTTATGAAGAAAAAAAAGATAAAATAAACAAGTTAAAGAAATCTATTGCTCAGAAACTAGGAATTACTCGAAATCTAACTACTTACGAAGAAGAATATATTATAAAATGGACACAAGAATATAAATATGATATGTCAATAATTGAAATTGCTTTAAAAAAATCTTCTTCTATGAGCACAATTAGCTTTGACTATTTTGATAAAGTTATATCAGATTGGCATTCAAAAGGTCTATCTTCTGCTAGCGAAGTACAAGCCTATGTGGCTTCTATTAAAGACAAAGATAAACGTGTAAAACAAATTGAAAAGAAAACATTAAATTACAATTATACTCAAAGTACTTTTGATAATTTAGAATCACTTTACGATAATTAGTAATACATTTTTCGTTTATAGGTATCGTAAACCTAAATACTACAAGAGGTAAACTTATGAATAACTCTCTTTTAAAACAAATTTTAAATGAATATGATCAAAAACGTACAAAGGCCATTTTAGAAGCAGAGCAAAGAAAAAAAGAATTATTAGAAGTTAATCCTAAACTTTCAGAAATAGAAAAGCAATTATCAAATATATCTATACAAGCTGCCAAATCAATTCTTATTTCTGAACCAAAAGAAAAACAAAAATTACTTCAAAATCTAAAAAAGCAAACTAATTCACTTCTAAAAGAAAAAGCTGCTTTTTTAAAACAATTATCAAAAGATTCCTCTTATCTTAATCCACATTTTGAATGCAATATGTGTAAAGATACAGGGTATATTGAAAAAAATGGATTATCTACTATGTGTAATTGCTTAAAGCAAAAAATCTACGATATTGCTTACAATAAATCTAATATTGGAAATTTAGAAAGGGAAAATTTCTCAACCTTTAACCCTCGTTTATTTTCAGATAAAACAAATAAAGAGCTTTATAAATCAGAAATTTCTCCTAGACAAAACATTTTGCTTCTAAAAGAAAAAGCTGAAAATTTTATTAATAATTTTGAAGATCCAAATGAAAAAAATCTATTATTTACTGGTACTACAGGAAGTGGAAAAACTTTTTTAACAAATTGTATTGCAAATGAAATTTTAAAACAAGGAAAAAATGTCTTATACCAAACAGCTCCTGTTATGTTAGATAATATAATAGATACAAAATTTGGAAAGGAAAATGCAAAATTTGATTTAATAGAAAATATTTTAACTGCAGACTTGCTTGTAATAGATGACTTAGGTACAGAAAATTTAAATCATATAAAAGCAAGTGAGCTTTTTACCATTATAAATACTCGTTTATTAAATCAAAATCATAAAATCACAAAAACGATCATCTCTACTAATTTAACTATAGATCAATTATTTGAAACTTATTCTACTAGAATTGGTTCTAGGTTAGTTGGTAATTATAGATTTTTAAGATTTTTTGGAGATGACCTACGATATAAAAAATGTAAAAAAGATGCTTAATCACTTAAGCATCTTTTTATTTTTAATTATTCATCTTCTTCAGGTTCAACTGTTTCTATACTAACAACTTTTCCTTCGTTAGTCCTCATTAATGTAACTCCTTGTGTAGCTCTTCCTAATACACTAATTTCTTCAACACTCATTCTTATAATTGTACCTGTATCAGTTATTAACATTACATCTTCATTTCCATTTACTACTCTTATTCCAACAATATCGCCTGTTTTTGGTGTAATTTTATATGTAATAACGCCTCTACCACCTCTATTTTGTACTCTGTATTCTTCTACTTCTGTCCTTTTTCCAAATCCATTTTCTGTAATAGCAAGTAAAGTTGACTTAGCACCAGTTATTATTGGTTCCATTCCAATTACTCTATCTCCATCATCTAAACGAATACCTATAACACCTTGAGCAGTTCTTCCTACTGGTCTTACATCTTTTTCATCAAAAGTAATACATAATCCATTTTTAGTTACTAAAACAACATTATCTTGTCCATCTGTTAAACGAACATCTATTAGTTCATCATCTTCTTTTAAAGTTATACCTATCAAACCTGTTGTTCTACTTGAATCATATTCTTTTAATGGTGTTTTCTTAATTAAACCATTTTTTGTAGACATTAAAACATATTTTCCTTCAGCATAATTTTGAATTGGAATAACTGCAGAAACTTTTTCTCCAGAATCTAAGTTAAGTAAATTTACAATTGCTGTACCTCTTGCTGTTCTTCCTGCTTCTGGAATCTCAAAACCTCTTAATCTATACATTTTACCTTTATTGGTAAAGAATAGAATAGTATCATGCGTAGAAGCTGTAAATATTTCTTTTACAAAATCATCTTCTCTTGTAGAAATTCCAGTAATTCCTTTTCCTCCTCTTCTTTGGCTCTTATATGTATCTACTGGCATTCTTTTTATATAACCAAAATGTGTTAGGGCAACTACAACTTGTTCTTCTTTGATTAAATCTTCTTCATCAAATTCACCTTCTGCAGCTGTAATCTTAGTTAATCTTTCATCACCATATTTTTCTTTTACTTCTAATAGCTCTTTTTCGATAATATCATAAACTAATCTTTCATTACTTAATACTTCTTTATAATAAGCAATTAATTTCATTAATTCATTATATTCTTCTTCTATTTTTTCTCTTTGCAAACCAGATAGTCTTTTTAATTGCATATCCAATATAGCTTGAGCTTGAATATCTGATAAACCAAAACGCTTCATTAATCTTTCTTTTGCATCATCATAAGAAGAACGAATTATATTAATTACTTCATCAATATTATCAATTGCTATTTTTAAACCTTCCAATATATGCGCTCTAGCTTCTGCTTTAGCAAGTTCGAATTTAGTTCTTCTTACAATTACTTCTTTTCTGTGATTTATAAATACATCTAAACATTGTCTTAGTGTTAAAATTTTTGGTTCTCCATTAACTAAAGCAAGCATTATTATACCAAAAGAATCTTGCAATTGTGTATGTTTATATAATTGATTTAAAATTACTTGCGGTCTAGCATCTCTCTTTAATTCAATTACTACACGGACTCTATCTTTTCTATCTGATTCATCTCTTATTTCAGAGATTCCTTCAACTTTTTTATCTTTTACCAAATTTGCAATGTTCTCAATTAATTTAGCTTTATTAACTTGATATGGAAGTGAAGAAATAACTATTCTTTGTCTATTTCCAGACATCTCCTCTATTTCAGATTCACCTCTAACTGTTATTTTTCCTCTACCAGTTGTATATGCTTGTCTAATACCTTCTCTTCCCATAATCATTGCGCCTGTTGGAAAATCTGGACCTTTTATAATTTGCATTAATTCATCATCAGTAACTTCTGGTTTTTCAATTACCTTTATAATTCCATTTATTACCTCTGTTAAATTATGTGGTGGTATATTAGTAGCCATACCAACAGCAATACCAGAAGAACCATTTATTAACAATGTTGGTATTCTTGTAGGAAGTACAGTTGGTTCTTGTAATCTATCATCATAGTTTGGCATAAAATCAACTGTATTCTTATCTATATCTATTAGCATTTGTTCTGAAATTTTAGCCATTCTAGCTTCTGTATACCTCATTGCAGCAGCTCCATCACCATCAATAGAACCAAAATTTCCATGTCCATCAATTAACATATATCTCATTGAGAAATCTTGTGCTAATCTTACCATAGCATCATAAACAGAAGAATCTCCATGTGGATGATATCTTCCTAATACAGAACCTACTGTATTAGCACATTTTCTATAAGGTTTATCTGATGTAATTCCATCTTCATGCATTGCATACAAGATTCTTCTATGAACAGGTTTTAAACCATCTCTTGCATCTGGCAAAGCACGTGATACAATAACACTCATTGCATAATCGATATATGCAGTTTTCATTTCTGTCTCAATGTTTCTTTCGATTATATTTTCATCTCGTCTTTCCATTTATTAACCTCTTTTCTTATTACTTTTTGTACTTGTATTATATAAAAATCACTTCTAAAAAGCAAGAATTTTTGGTAAAAAAGGACATTTTTTCAATATTTTATTTATATATTTAATATCTTTATATAGCTAATTTTTCAGCTAAAATTTTTTCATTTTCAGAGATATTAAAATTCTTTCCATTATTTTTAATAAGATTATGTATATTTTCAATTTTTCTTGCTTGTTTTATAGTGTTTTCAAAAGGAGTAATCTTTTCTAAATACTTTTCTATATTTTTAAAATTCGTTTCCATAGAAGAAAAATTTTGCTTTTCATAATTTTCTTGCCATTTATTACAATATTCTTGTAATTTTTCTGCTGCCTTTAGTTGCTCTGTTAATTCTTCTTCTATTTTTGAGCTAATAGAATTTAATATAGTATTCTTGCCCTGCTTTAATAAATTTGAAGTTGAAACTGTAATTAAACCTTTATTTTTTGCAAATTTGATTGAGTAATCTAATAAATTCGATATACCATCTATTATTCCTCCATTTTTTACAGCAGTTTGAATTTGAGAAATATTTTCAAATTCACCAGTAAAAATTCCAATTGCACTTTTTCCTAAGTTTAATCCTGCATCAATAACACTTTTTAAGCCAGATTTTAAGCCACTTTCTAAAATAGTATTCTTTATTTCTATTACTTCATTTTCTATTAAATTAGGTAATATAGCCTTTAATCCTATGTCTAAAGCGGAATTTACTATTTTTCCAAAACTTGTTTCTAAAAAACTGTTTTGCTTCTCTACTAAATCTATATCTTGTGTATTTTTATTTTCTAAATTATTATTTAATTCTAATACATTTTCCATATTATAGTTCTCCTTTTCTTTTCTATTTTCTTGTCTTTTTATAAAATCTTTTTCTTCATAAAAAAATATATTTTCTAATGTTTTACAGCTCTTTTCTATCTCTTTTGAATATATTATAAAAAAATCAATATTATTATATTTTTCAGCTATACTACATATATAAGCTTCATTTTTTATAAATATATCTTGCATTATTATTACTAGTTCAATATCACCAATTACATCTAAAAATTCTTGAATTCCTTCTATATATAAAATATCTCTACCAATGATTTTCAAATTTTCTATATCTTCTAATTTTTGCCTATATTTATTATTTTCTAATACAGTAATTGCATTTTTTATTTTTTTTATAAAATCACCTTCTTCTCCATTTCATTTGCTTCTATTTTTACTAAAATATGCTCATCCCCTATAAACATTAAACTTTCTCCTCTTTTTAATGATTTTATTTCTATTTTTTCTTTTTCTGAAATATTTGCGAATTTGCTAAGAACTAAAATATTTTCTTCCTCTAATGAAAAAAATGATTTTATGCTAGAATTGTTTAAAATACTTTTTCCATAAGTTCCATCTTCTAAACTGAACAAATCAGAAATATCTTGAGTAATTGCTACAGCACTACCTCCATATTTTCTAATGGTTTTAAAAATCTTATATATAAAACCGGCTACACTTTTATTTGAAGTAACACCTATTAGTCTCCAAATTTCATCTAGATAAATTGCCTTATCTTTATTTCTTTCTTTTTTTATTTTATCCCAAAATAAATCTATAAAAATAAACATCCCATATTTTAAATTGTCTTCTCCGAGCTCATATATATCTGCAACAATTAATTTATTATTTATTTCTATATTTGTATAATTATTTAAAAATTTTAAAGAACCATAAACAAAAGGATATAATTTTGTTTGTAAATGTTTAGTTTCTGTTGTTTCTAATTTTTTATATAAATCTTCTAATATTGGCATATCATCACTTTTCTTAAAAATAAATTTTCCTTTTTCTTTCTTATATAAAGATTCATCTTCAAAAGTAATACCTTTTTCAAAATATACTTGAATTATTTTTTCTTCTAAAATTGCCATTTTTTCTTCTTCAATATTTCCAAAAACTAAACTAAAAAAACCTCTTAACTTTCCTATTTTTGTTGCAAGAAAGCCTTTCCCTTCTTCAATACTTTCCTCCCTTATATCTAATACATTAATATATGTGCTAGATGTAGGTCCTATTTTTATTAAAGTTCCTTCTAAATAATTACAAACCTTATCATATTCTCTTTCTGGATCAATAATATATTGTTCCATTTGTAACATTCTATATCTCATTATTAAAAGTTTTACAAAAAAAGATTTTCCTGCTCCACTTGTTCCAAAAATACACATATTTGCATTTTTATATTTTTCTTTATTAAATCTATCCATTAAAATAATTGAATGATTATATATATTAGTTCCAATAAAAACACCATTTTGATCACATATATTTGAAGATATAAAAGGAAATGTTCCCAAAAGTCCATCAGTTAATACATTTCTTTTTGAGACATCTTTAATTTCTTTTCTATTTTCCATAATTGGTAAACATGAGAAAAAGACTTGCTCTTGTCTGAAATTAGCTCTTCTTGTAACCATTCCAGAAGCTTGCAATATACTTTCTACTTTTTTTATAGATTGCTCTAGTTTTGATATGCTCTCTTCAGAAATTAATATATATGTATTCAAAAAATATAAATCTGCGTTATTTACCTGCATTTCTTTTCTAATATATTTAGCATCATTATATGAGAATGCTGCTATATCAATATCTTCTCTATTTTGGTTTCCAAGTTTTAAATCAACTCCAACATTTCCTATAAAATAAGTTAAATTTTTAATGGTTTTGTATGTATCTTGTTTTTCATAAAAAATTGAAATTGACATATTAATATTGTTATTTATTAAATTTTTAAATATTATTTCATTATATTCTCTATAATAATCAATAACTAAAATACCTGCATAAAAAAAATTATCAATTTCCAAAAATCTTGGATTTGTTGTATCTATATATGATGGTGCTAATCTATCTTTAAAGTTTATACTACCATCTAAAAAACTTTCCATTTAGCCTCCTTTATTCAAATAAATATTAAATAAAAATTCCTCAGCCTCCTTTTTTGTATTAATTTCTTGAACAATATTTCCACATCTAGATAAAGTTTCTTTTATTTTAAAATATTGTTCTGACAATAGATTGTTTGCCAAATTTTCTTTTTGTTCTAAAAATTCTTTTTGTACTTCATCAAATTTATATTTTAAAATTATAAAAAATTCTTTTGAAGAAGATTTATTTTCTAAACTTAAATTGTGGATAAACTGTGTATAACTTTTAGCCATTTCTTTTACGGATTCTACTTTTTCATTTTTTGTTTTTTCTTTAATTTGGGAAATATGATTTGATAGATTTTCTTTTTTACTTTGAATTAAAATTTGAAAATTGAAATCACAACTTTTTAAGAATAAATAATAAGAATTTAAAATAGCTTCTTTTTCTAAATTTGATTTTAAATCATAATTAATTGGAAATACTTTTATGACCTTTAGACAAGAATTTTTGGTATAAATAGTGCCATTTTCCAGCACTTTTTGAAAAGGCAACCAATCTTGAGATGATTTTTCTTTCCTTTTCATTTTTCTCCTTTCTTTATAAATTAGCTTCATCATACAATAATTTTTTTTAGCTGTCAATATTTTATTAAAAATTTTTAAATAAATAATTATTTTTATATTCAATTTATTTTTGTTGTCCTAAAGTCAATTTTATATATATTTTTTATAAAATTAATTTTTGTTTAAACAATAATTTTATCCACATATTTATCCACAAGTAATTTGACTAATTTTTTATACACATTTTTAATTTAAAAAAAATTTTAATTTTTATGAATAAAAAAAATAAAAAATCACATAATACAATCATAAAGTTTATATCAGCCTAACTTAGAGTTTTAAAGGAGAATATTATATTTTTCTTTAAAATTCGAGCCAAGATATATTTTAGTGGTAAGCAAACCTTATTATTAAAATGTGTCGGAAGCGAAGAATTAATTTATTGTAAAAAAGCTATTGTTTTTTATGGTTGTATTATAGTAGATTAATTTGAAGTCATGATAGCTCTTGTATTTTAGTAGTGGTCAATATTAGTCCCTTGCGGATGAATTTGGTTACTAGGAGTGCATTTGTTGTCTAGCAACTGATGAATATATTGGGTGCATAGCTTATTTATATAGCAATATATATTAGGTTTGACCATTCGGTATATTTGTTTTAGCTGAAAGTTAATATAAGCTTTATAGATGATAAAGGCACAAGGTGTATTCCTTGTGCCTTATCAATATTATAAAATCTTATATATCTAAATTTTTTACATATTTTGCATTTTTTTCTATAAATTCCCTTCTAGGATTTACATCATCTCCCATCAATAATGTAAATATTTCATCAGCTTTAATTGCATCATCCATTGTTACTTTTACTAAAATTCTTGTTTCTGGGTTCATTGTTGTTTCCCATAATTGTTCTGGGTTCATTTCACCTAAACCTTTGTATCTCTGTAAACCTAATTGATCTCTTGTTATACCTTTTTCTTCTAATGTTTTATATTGTTTTTCTAAATCTTCATCTGTATAACAATATATATCTTCCATACCTTTTTTAGATAATTTATATAAAGGTGGTTGAGCTAAATAAACATTTCCATTTTCAATTAAAGGTCTCATATATCTGAAAAAGAATGTTAACAATAAAGTTCTAATATGCGCACCGTCAACATCAGCATCAGCCATTATTATAACTTTTCCATAACGAATTTTAGTAACATCAAATTCAGCTCCAATTCCTGCACCAACAGCTAATATTACAGGATTTAATTTATCATTTCCATAAATTTTATCTGCTCTTGCTTTTTCAACATTAAGCATTTTGCCCCATAAAGGAAGAATTGCTTGAAATTTTCTATCTCTTCCTTGTTTAGCACTACCTCCAGCTGAATCTCCCTCTACTATATAAACTTCACATTCTTCTGGATTTTTACTACTACAATCAGCTAATTTTCCTGGAAGAGTTGTTGTTTCTAAAGCACTTTTTCTTCTTACAAGCTCTCTTGCTTTTCTTGCAGCTTCTCTTGCTCTAGCAGCACTAATACTCTTTTCAAGTATATTTTTTGCAACTTGAGGATTTTCCTCTAAAAAAGTAGATAAACTTTCATTTACCATTGATTGTACAATTCCTGTTACCTCACTATTTCCAAGTTTTGTTTTAGTTTGTCCTTCAAATTGTGGCTCTTTTACTTTTACAGAAACAACTGCTGTAATACCTTCACGAATATCATCACCTGTTAAATTGCTATCTTTTTCTTTTAATAAATTTTTGGCTTTTGCATAATCATTAAAAACTTTTGTTAAAGCTCTTTTAAAACCTTCTAAATGTGTTCCACCTTCTACTGTATTTATATTATTAACAAAAGTATAAATATTTTCTGAATAGCTAGTTGTATACTGTATTGCTATTTCAACTGGAAATTCTCCGGCTTTTTCTATATATATTGGCTTTGGATGTAATTTTTCTTTATTTTTATTTAAATATTCAACAAAAGAAATTAACCCACCTTCAAAACAAAAATCTACTTTTTTAGGAGTTTCTTCTCTTAAATCTTCAACGACGATTCTTAATCCCTTTGTTAAAAAAGCCATTTCTCTAAATCTATTTTCTAATACTTCAAAATCATAATCTAAAGTTTCAAAAATAGACTTATCTGCTAGAAATCTAACTTTTGTTCCTGTCTTTTTAGAATCTCCTAATCTAGTTAATTTTTGTACAGTTTTTCCTTTTTCAAATTTCATTTGGAAAAGTCCACCATCTCTTTGTATTTCAACTTCTGTCCATTCAGATAAAGCATTAACAACAGAAGCTCCAACTCCATGAAGTCCACCAGAAACTTTGTATCCACTATCTCCACCAAATTTTCCACCAGCATGTAAAACTGTATATACAGTTTCTGCTGCAGAAATTTTTGTCTTTGGATGGATGTCTACTGGAATTCCTCTTCCATCATCTTCTACAGATACAATATTTCCTGGTTCTATTTTTATATGTATATTTTTACAATAGCCAGCCAAAGCTTCATCTACACAGTTATCCACAATTTCATAAACCATATGATGCAAACCTCTTATAGAAGTGCTTCCTATATACATACCAGGTCTTTTTCTAACAGCTTCTAATCCCTCCAATACTTGAATTTGTTCTGCCTTATATTCATGTTCAAACTTCTCCATTTTTTCCTCCTAATCTACATTTTACGCTTTCCAATTGTACTTGCTCCTATATTAGTTAAAAAGCCTTTCTTTATGCCATTTTTTTCTGTTAAAATAAATGTTTTTTCTTGAGTTTTTGAAACATTTATAATAGCTTTTTCTTTATCTAATAATTCGTACATTTTTTTATATTCTTTAGTATTTTTTATATAATCTAAATTAAAAATTCCTATTATATCATTATTATTAATAACATATTCTTTTCCAATATGCAAATACATTTTTTACTCCTTTATTCTCTTTTTACAACACCATTTTCTACGTATAAACAATTTACCTTCTCGTTTATATCTATTTTGTCTGTACATGTAAGAATTACTTGGCAATCTTTTATATTTTCTAAAAATCTAGTCCTTCTTTTTTCATCTAACTCGGACATAAAATCATCTAATAATAAAATCGGTGTTTCTCCAATCTCTTCTTTTACAATTTCTAACTCACAAAGCTTTAACGATAAAATAGATGTTCTTTGTTGTCCTTGTGATCCAAAAACAGAAACAGGTTTATGATTAACATATATTATTAAATCATCTCTATGTATTCCTGTTGCTGTATACCCTCTTGATATATCTATTATTCTAGATTTAGCTAATGCATTTTTAAAAGAAATTTCATCTTTTCCATTAGAAATATATTTAACCTTTATTGTTTCATCACTATTTTTTCCACTTTTTGTTATTGAATTGTGGATAACTCCTATTTTTTCTGATATCATTTGTGTATATTTATTTCTATATTTAAAAATTTCATTTGATAATTTTGCTAATTGTTCGTCCCATATTTCTAACAAATCTTCCTTTTTATTTTCTAACTTTATCTGTTTTAAATAATTATTTCTCTGTTCTAATGCTTTATTATATTGATTTAAAATATGCAAATAATTAGGTTTTAACGAACTTATCATCATATCTAAAAATTTTCTTCTTTTTTGAGGACCATCTTTAATAATTTCAATATTATCTGGTGTAAAAATTACTATATTTATTTTACCTATAATATCACTTATTTTATTTTGCTTTACTCCATTTATAAAAAATGTCTTTTTGTTATCTATATTAGTTTCTATCGTTCCTTCTCTATCTTTCTTAGTATATGAAACTGTAATTTTTGCATTATTTTCATTGAAATTAATTAAATCAGTATCTTTATTAGTTCTAAAAGATTTTCCCATGCTACATAAAAATATTGCTTCTATTATATTTGTTTTCCCTTGAGCATTATCACCATAAATAATATTAACATTTTTATTAAGGAATATTTCTTGTTCTTTATAATTTCTAAAATTTTTAAGACTAATTTTTTCTATATTCATTATATTTTCCTACACTAATTTTCCATATAGAAAACCTAATGCAGATTTAGCTAGCATAAGAATAAATATTACTAAAAATATTCCTCCTACAATTAAACCTACATTTATTTTCATTCCTGTTTTCTCAAATATATAATCTGTTAATTTATTATTTTTTTTAGAAATTTTGTAAACTATATCAGTTATTTTATCAAATATTTCTTTCATTTGTTTTCCTTTCTTTTATCCACTTTTTGTTAGTAAATTGTGGATAATTAGTCCTTCATTTTTATTGGCAATATCATATATATGTAATCACCATCTTCAACAGGTTTTATAATACATGGAGAACGATTTGTTCCAAACTCAATATATACTTCTTCATCATCAATAGCCTTTAAAGCATCTAAGAAAAATCTAGGGTTAAATCCTATTTCAAGTTCTTTTCCTTCTGTTTCAACATAAATTTCTTCTTTAGCGTCTCCTGTTTGATTTGCACAAGAAATAGTAACTTTTCCTATTTCAACATTTATTTTTACAGGATATTTTTTCTCTTTCTCTATTGAAGAAGCTGATATTAAAATTATTCTTTCAAAACATTCTTGTATATTATTTTTATTAACTTTTATTCTTGTTTCCCAAGATGAAGGGATTGTGTTTGAATATTTTAAAAATTCTCCATCTAATAATCTTGTTACAATTTTACAGTTTTCCATTTCAAATAAAGCTTGATTCTTAGATATTCCGATTTTAATAGGTTCAAAAGAATCTGAAATAATTTTATTTACTTCATTTAAAGTTTTTCCTGGAATAACACTACTAAAATCATTTCCTTTTTCATTAATTATACTACTTTTAATTGCTAATCTATATCCATCTACTGCAACTACATTTAATTTATTTTCTATAACTTCAAATAAACATCCTGTAAAAATAGGTCTATTTTCCTCTTGGCTAACAGCAAATATTGTTTTTCTAATCATATTTTTTAATACTGTTTGTTCAATTTCAATAGAATTATCGATATTTATTTTTGGAAGTTCTGGAAATTCTTCTGGATTCATAGTTGCTAATTTATATAAAGAGCCTTCACATTCTATTTCTAATAGATTGTTTTCATTAATAGTAATTTTAATATTTTTATTAGGTAATTTCCTAATAATTTCACTAAACATAATTGCATTTACTACAGTGTTTCCTTGTTCTTCTACATTTGCTTCTAAAATATATTCTATTCCTATTTCTAAATCATATGTTGTAAGTTTTAGTTCATTATCATTTGTTTGAATAAGTATTCCTTCTAATACAGGCATTGTTGTTTTTGAAGCAACACCATTTATAACAGAATTGATACCTTTTAGGATTTTATCCTTTTCACAAATAAATTTCATTTTCTTTTTCTCCTTTAATATTAAATATAAATAGTAGTATTAGTATTAGGACCTGTGGATTTAGTGGAAAACTTCTGTAAGTCTTTATTTCCCTAATAAAAAGTATGTTTATAACTCTGTGTATAATTTTACTTTTTATCCACACAATCCAAGTTCATTTGTGAATACTTAGTTATTAACACCTTATATACAGATTTATTAACAGAGGGCTGTTGATAACCTTTTGCGCTGTTCCGTAAGAGTTAACAGAGGTTCTTTTGTGAAATTTTTGTTTTATAAAACATATATTTTTTTTAATTTAAATTTTTATTTAAATATATATTATTTGCTTTCGCGAATAATGTTTTTCACACTATCCACAATTAATTTTGTATTAGTATTTTCTTTAACTTCTTTTTCTATTTTATTAAAAGCATGCATTACTGTTGTATGATCTCTATTACCAAATTCTCCACCTATTTTTGGAAAAGACATTTGACCAATAGTTCTACACAAATACATGGCTATTTGACGTGGATAAGCAATATCATTAGACTTTTTTGTTGAAATTAAATCTTTTTTATCTATATTAAAATATTTTGCAACAATTTCTTGTATATAATCCGCTGATATAATTTTTTCTTTTTGTAATACGATATCATTTATTGCCTTTTCAGCCATTTCTATTGTAATAGGACTATGTGTAAGTGACGCATAAGCTACTATTTTATTTAGAGCTCCTTCTAATTCTCTAATATTTGTATCTATTTTTGTTGCTATTACAGAAAGGATATAATCTTCTATTATAATATTTTCTAATTGTACTTTTTTTCTTAAAATTGCTAAACGAGTTTCATAGTCAGGCATAGATATATCTGCAAGTATTCCCCATTCAAATCGTGATTTTAGACGTTCCTCTAATAAAGGAATATCTCTAGGAGGCTTGTCACTTGATATAATAATTTGTTTTCCACTTTGATAAAGAGTATTAAAAGTGTGGAAAAATTCTTCTTGTCCCATTTTCTTTCCAGCTATAAATTGAATATCATCAATTAATAAAACATCTATATTTCTATATTTATTTCTAAATAATTCATTTTTAAAATTAGCATCTTTAATAGAATTAACTAATTCATTGATGAACTGTTCTGATGTAACATATAATATTTTAGTATTAGGATTATTTCTTAGAATTTGATTACCAATGGCATGCATTAAGTGAGTTTTTCCTAAACCTACTCCTCCATATATAAATAATGGATTATATGCTGTTGCAGGTGCCTCAGCTACAGCATAAGCTGCTGCTTGAGCAAATTTATTATTATTACCTATAACAAAAGTATCAAAAGTATATTTTGGATTTAGAAAACTATTACTATAGGCTTCCGAAGATATAAAATCTTGATTATTTTCTTCTTGAGAGTATTCTCTATCTTTTTCTTCTGATTTTACAACAATAGTTATTTCACAAGTTTTATTTGTTATAAAATTAAAAGTATTAACAACAAGGTCAAATAATCTAGATTCAATTGCGTCTTTTTGTATTTCAGAAAGAGCTACTAATACAATTTTATTATCATTTACTGACTGAATTTCTAGACTTTTAATCCATGTTGTATAAGAAATATTCGTCATTTCTTCTTTTAAAAGATCTTTTGCTTTTGTAAGTAAATCTGTTTTATCCGAATACATTTAAAAACCGTCCTTCCCTAGTAAAGTTATCCACA
>CALXZR010000137.1 GCA_944393295.1 uncultured Clostridia bacterium | reverse complement strand
TCTGATGATGGAGCTTCTACTCATCTTGTTCTCTTTGTAGCTTATTACAATTTTTTACGTCCTCATCCTTATACTTATTGGAAACCTCTTAATGAGGTTAAAGAACTTGATAAAGCTGAACTTATGCCTGCCAAATGGCAAATATTAATTGAACTTTCTCAACAGTTAATTATTAATCAACAAAAAGCCTGATTTACTACAACTTCATACTTTACCTTACTTCGGCTTAATTACCTTAAAACGTATTGGTAAATGCTTTGTCAAATGCTTTTACTACTTTGCAAGTGACCACTTGACAAAGCATTTATCAATATCGTTAAAATTTTTAGCCTGAAGTATTATTTCTAATGCCTTTTTTGTATATTTTTAACTTTTCAATGTGCATTTTTACATTCTTTTGGATAATATTTCCATAATCTATTTTTTCATAGATTACTTTACACTATCTATTTTAAATACAGCTTAACATATAATCTAAAAAAGCTCAATGTATTTATTATTTTTTATAAAATAAAAAAAAATTAAATTTTTTTCAAAAAAGGAGCGCATTTTTTGGTGAAAAAGGCTATATAATATAGGAGGTGAAAAAATGAAAAAGAATAAATTAGAAAATTACAACAATTTCAAAAGAAGAATATATCTAGAAAATCGTGTTACAGATATACTAAATTACAACGCTAAAAATAATTCTATACTAAAAAATTTACGTAATGCAGAAAATGATTATTTTGGAAAGTTATACTCAACTTTAAACAAGAATCAACAAAAAATGCTTTATACATATATTGATTCTGCATTGCAAAGAAACACTTGTGAACTAATGCTTGTTATTGAGCAAATGTTAAAAGACTTAGCTTAAAGTAAAAGAGGTAACTCCTCTTTTACTCACTTTCTATATTATATGGTTCTACCATTATAGATGCATTATCATAACTACAATAAATTTTCATAAAATAATTATTTTTATATTCGCAAATAACAGTATTTAAATCTTGTATAGGTAATTCCTGATTTGATAATTGTATCCAATTCGAGCCATCTTTAAGACAATATATTTGTCCAGAGCTGGTGTTTTTCCAATTATTTTCTATATTTCTGATTTGTTCTTCTATTCTAGAAACACTATATGCACTTTCTATTTGATTTTTCTTAATTTCCAAAGGTCTAATTCTCCTTGTTGGATATTCTATTGTTACTCTTGAGAAATTAACTTTTTCAACAGATATTAATTCATTTGAACCTTCTATTAATAAAAAATAATTTTTAATATCATTCGCATATACTGAAACTTTAGCATTCTCTCTCATATACATTATTTCTTTTGTAACAGGTTGAATCCATACTGTTCCATTAGCCAACTCGTAAATACAATATAGACCTGATTTATGTAAATATCCTTTAATATTACTTTTCTCTAATTCAATATATCCAGCAAGACTTAAACTATTTTCATTATTTTCACTATTAGATTTATTTTCTGTATTATCTTGTTCTATTTTTTCTGTATTTTTTTCTGTTATAGTATGTGTCGTTTCTTGTGATATTACCTCTTCATTTTTTTCTTGTTCTTTATTTATTAAAGCTTGTCTTTCTTGTTCCAATTTAGCTTGATATTCTTCCTGCTTTTTTTTATTTTCTTCATCTCTCTTGCGAGCTTCTTGTTCTGCTTTTTCTTTAGCTAACCTTTGCTCTTCTATTTGTTTAGCTAATTCAGCAGTATTTAATACTGGTTGAGATATATCGTAATTTTGAGTGCTATTATCTAATGCATAGTTTCCTATACCATTTTCATATATAGTATTAACATTACTAATTTGCTCTTTATTATTTTTTATTACAATCGAGCTATATAATAATATATTTGCTAGTAAAATTATCAAAAATAAAATAATAAATTCTTTTTCATTTGTTACCCCTTTAATTCATTATCCATAACTTTTATTACATTTAGACAAATTACTTTTTGTTCATGAATATAATATTCACTTTTTCCATATAAAATCTCTAAAGCAATAAGTAATTTAGAAGGCTCATATTCTTTTCCTTCGTCTATCTTCTTTTCATTTTCCGAATTATATATTAAATATCTATTTAAATAAGTTACATATTGTTTATAAATTTTTTCATCAAATTTATTTATTGTTAGATAATATTTAATACAAGAATTTGTATCTTTAATAGAATTATTTTTATCTATATAGTAACTAAAAAATAATATCAAATTTAAAATTATTAGCTTTTCATTAATTAATGTTTTGTTTATATTACTGTCATATTCTTTTATAATATTAATTTGTTTTGGAATACAATTTAAAATCTTATCAAATACATTAAAACTTTTTGATTTTTCTTCTTTTTCATAATTTTTTTCATTTAAAGCTTCTTTTATAATCTCTTCTGCTTTTAAAAGATATTCTATAATAAGCATACATGTTTGTGAATTTATATAATCTTCAAAAATACTTCTATCTTTACCATATAATACTTCTAATATTATCTTTAGTATTGGAGGAAGTCCTGTATACACATTTTTTCTTTTTGCATTTTCATATATAACTTCTTCATTATATAAATGATTAAGTTCTTCTACAAATTTGTTATAATAATATACTCCATTTTCAAATTTTAATATATACTTCTTAAAATCTTCAACTAAAATTTCACGTTCACGTTTTGTATTAATTCTTAGATAAAATATCAAAATATCTAAAATTAATAAATCCATCTCTAGATTTTTAGATTTTAAATTAGTATCTCTTAAAAAATCTTTTTGATATGGTATACAGCTTATAGATACAGCAACTAAAATATTATCAGTAACTTTTTCTTCCTTCTTTTCACAATTACTCTGAGTATTATTATCTTGCTTATCTATATTATCTTGTTGATTTGCATTAATATTGTTAGTATGTATTAGCATATCATATTCTTTTCTTTTTTCTTCATTACTAAGCACTTCAAAGGCTTCATTTATTTTTTTAGTCATTTCTTCTGCATAATTCTTATCTCCTTGATATCTATCTGGATGATATTTTAATATTAAAGCTTTATATGCCATCTTTATAACCTCTGGTGAAGCTTTTTCATTTATTTCTAAAATCTCGTAATAGTTCATTTTTTACCTCAACATTTACCCATAATATACTAAAAACCTCAATATATTGAAAATTCCAAAAAATAATCCTATTGATAAATATGACTTTCCTTTTTCATTTTCTTTAATTGTATTAAATCCAACTCCGCATATTATTGTCGTTATAATTCCCCAAATCATTGACATTCCAAAATACGATATTATTCCCATAACTAAAGCTGGTTTAGCATATTCATTATATTTCTCCATAATTTCCTCCAAATAACATTTTTCTACATTATACACATAATATTTACTAATTGCAATATTAAATAGCTAATAGTTTGTGTATATATTTTAGTTATTATTATAAACTATTAGCTAGGAGGTGCTTAAGCTATGGATTTTCTAGCACTTGGAGCAAGAATAAAAAATAAAAGATTAGAAAAAAATTTAACACAAGAACAACTAGCTGAAAAAGTAGATTTATCAGCTGTATATATTGGTCAAATTGAACGTGGTGAACGAAAAATGACTATTCAAACATTAGTAAAATTAGCTAATGTACTTGAAACTTCTATTGAAGAATTGTTAAGCGATAGCACAGAAGGAAATCTAAATGCAAAACTAAATGAGCTTTTAGACGTAGCAAAAAAATTAGATGTTTCAGATTTAGATAAAGTTATAAATATAATAAAAGCAATGTATAATTAATACATTGCTTTTGGTTTTTATTCATTTCTATCTTTTTCATATTGTCCGGATATAACATATTCATTTATATCCCAAACTAGATCTGAATTTCTATGTTTATTAAAGTATTGATAATATAATTCAACTAATTGTAATAATTCATATTTATTCCACTCATCAAAACATTTATTTCTTAAAACATCAGCTTTTCTTATCTTCATTAATCCATCATATTTTTTATCATCAGAACTATTTGATACTTTAAACATAAACCCAATTTTTGTTTCATCATTTTCTTTAATAAGACTTCCCCTCTTTCCTTTGAATTTTATTATATAATAATTATACACATATTATACATTAAAATTGATTCAGGTTCAATATGTGGTTCAATTTTTTGTACATTTTTTGTACATAATATTTGAGCATAATTTTTATCACAAGCCTATAATATATATCAATAATAACATTTGCCTTAGTTTTCGGTTCACTATTTGATTATATTTTTAAATTCATTTTTATGTTACAAATATAATAGAAATTTTAAAGAATGGAGCTATTTATATGGAAAAATTTAAAATTACAAAATCTAAGAATTCAAACAGACCACTGACAATACGTTTTCCCGATGATTTATATGAGGAACTAGAAAATATAGTTAAATCTGCTAATGCAGGAAAAACTAAAAGAGAAATTAGCCTAAATGGTTTAGTTATTTCCGCTGTAAAATTTGCTTTAGCAAATCTTGATAAATCTGATTTAAATCAATAACAACAAAAACTTCTCTATATCACTAGAGAAGTTTTTATTTAATAATAATTTTTATCTATTTCTTAATTCTTTTACAACCTCTTCAATTGTATTTACTAAATATTTTGTATCTTCTAAAGTATTTTCTTTTCCAAAAGTAATTCTTAAACTACTACGAGCTATTTGCTTTGGAACACCTATAGCTAATAATACATGTGAAGGATTTAAAAGCCCTGCACTACAAGCAGATCCACTTGAAGCACAAATTTCTCTTTTATCTAGCTCATATAGTAATTTAGAACCATCAACACCTTTAAAACATATATTAGCATTACTAGATAGTCTTTTATCTCTACTTCCATTTATTAATATATTTGGTATTCTTTTTTCTATTTCAGAAAAATAAAATTCTCTTAAATTTAATAATTTATTATTATAACTGTCAATGTTTGCATTGGCAAGTTCTATTGCTCTACCAATTCCTATAATTCCTGGTACATTTTCTGTTCCAGAACGTTTTCCTTTTTCTTGATGTCCACCATCTTGTATTCTATTAAATTGAACTCCTTCTCTAACATATAAAGCACCAACACCTTTTGGTCCATAAAACTTGTGTGCAGACATTGAAAGAGCTGAAATTCCCATATCTTTAACATCTATTTTTAAATTTCCTACAGCTTGAACAGCATCAGTATGAAAATAGATACCATATTTTTTTGCTATATTTCCTATTTCTTTTATAGGTTGTATTGTTCCTATTTCATTATTAGCAAACATTACACTAATTAAAATTGTTTTAGCAGTTATTGCCTTTTCAAGCTCTTCTAAATCTATTATTCCATCCTTTTTTACATTTAGATAGGTTACTTTATATCCTAAACTCTCTAAAGCCTTGCAAGTATTTAATATTGCTGGATGTTCTATTTTGGTTGTAATAATGTGATTTCCTCTTCGTGAATTTGCCATAGCAATTCCCTTTAAAGCTAAATTATTACTTTCACTACCACCACTTGTAAAATATATTTCATTAACATTACTATTTATTGCATCTGCAATTTTCATTCTTGCTACATTTATAGCTTCCTTATTTTCTTTACCTATTTTATATACAGAAGATGGATTTCCAAATTTTTCTGTAAAATATGGTCGCATAGCTCTAAAAACTTCTTCATCTAAAGCTGTTGTCGCTGCATGGTCGAAATATTTTATCAACTTTATCAACTTCTTTCAAATTAAAGTGTTCCATACATTATATGCTTTAAAATGAATTTTGCCACAAAAAAATACTAATTAAATAAAAATTTAATTAGTATTTTTATAAATTAGATATTTCAATTATTTTAATTGTTTCATAACTTCTTCTGCAAAGTTTTCTTCTTTCTTTTCGATTCCTTCACCTTTTTCAAATCTAGCAAATCTTACTATTTCTCCACCTTTGCTAGAAACCATTGCACCAACTTTAACACTTGGATCTTTTACAAATTCTTGATCTAACAAACAAATTTCAGAATAATATTTTCCAATTCTTCCTTGAACCATTTTTTCTGCAATTTCAGCTGGTTTTCCTTCATTCATAGCTTGAGCTTTTAAAATTTCCATTTCTTTATTTACAGCATCAGCTGGAACATCTTCTCTTTTTAAGTATTCTGGTTTTGCAGCTGCTATTTGCATACATACATCCTTAGCTAAAGTGCTATCACCTTTTGCTAAATCTACTAAAACAGCTATTTTTCCATCTCCATGTATATAGCTTTCTACTAGTCCGTTTGTTTCAAATCTAGCAAATCTTCTAATTGTCATATTTTCTCCAATTGTTGCAATTTTGCTTGTTAATGTTTCTTGAACAGTTTTATCTGTATCTTTATATTTTTCTGCTAATAAAGCTTCTACATCTGCAGGATTTGTTTTTGCTACTATTTCAGCAATATCTGCACAAAATACTTTAAATTCTTCGTTTTTTGCAACAAAGTCTGTTTCTGCATTTACTTCTACAATAGCTCCAACTTTTTTATCTTCTGAAACATAGCTACATACTAAACCTTCAGCAGCAACTCTTCCAGATTTCTTTGCAGCTTTTGCAATTCCTCTTTCTCTTAATAGCTCTGCTGCTTTTTCCATATCTCCATCAGTTTCTGTTAAAACTTTTTTGCAGTCCATCATTCCTGCACCTGTTTTTTCTCTTAATTGTTTTACTAATTCAGCTGTAATCATCTTTATACCTCCTATAATTTATCTGCTTTTTGCAGTTATAATTCTTAATTTAAAATTAGGGTGGCTACAAATATTTATTAAAATGCTCCACCCTTAACTTTATTTAAACTTATTTAAATTATTCAGCATCTTCTGCTGCAACTTGTTCCATATCTGTTGTTTCTTCTGCTTCTGCAGCTTCTTGCATTTCATCTGCTACAGCTTCAACTTCAGCATCTTCTCCTTGTCTTCCTTCAATAACTGCATTTGCAATAACATCAGCAATTAATTTTACTGCACGAATTGCATCATCATTTCCAGGAATTGCATAATCTACTTCTTCTGGATTGCAGTTTGTATCTACTAAACCTACTACTGGAATTCCTAATTTCTTTGCTTCTAATACAGCAATTCTTTCTTTTTTAGGATCTACTACAAACATAACTCCTGGCATTTCTTTCATAT
>CALXZR010000136.1 GCA_944393295.1 uncultured Clostridia bacterium | reverse complement strand
AAACAAAATAACTGATTCTGAAATTTCAAAAGATGAAACAGAAAAAGAGAAAAAAATAAAAAAGCTTTTATATTTTTTAGGTATAATTATATCTGCTTTAGCTTATATATTCACACTAAATTTGTCTTTAGAAATTAGTTTTGGATATGTATTTTTTGCTTTAGCAATTTGGATTTGTATAAAAAACAAGAAAAAATATAAAATTACTTTAAAAACTATATTATCAGTAATATTAACAGTATTTATTATATTTTTAATAGTTTTTATAGTAGAGCACTTTACAGAGCTATTTTCACAAGCAGTACAAATATATAATACTGAAAGAACTGGAAATGGTTTAGTATACAATTTCAGTTACTTGTACAATTTTTTAATGCCATATAAAGATTCAGGTAATAATGTAGAACTTGCTAGTATGTTATCTGTTTTTCCAGTACCAATTATTTTAGCAATGTTTTATTTATATAAAAAAGAAAAACATGAGGAATTTTTATTTCCAATGCTATGTGTAATAACTTTAGAAATAGTCTGGTCAATGGTTAATTTACCAGAAATTTTAAGTACAGTGACAGGTCTTTGTTTAGTATCAATAAAAGATGCTACCTTAGCTGTTGCTTTAGCAAATATTTATTTATTCTTATATATGTTTGCAAATGTTGAAGAAGAGGCTATAAGTTTTGCTTCTGCAATTAGAATTACTTTACTAGTTCTTATATTTAATTTCTTTGTTGCAAAACCAGAAGCATATAGTGCAAAAATATACAATTATATTTTTGCAGGAATATTAACTTTGGAGAGTTTTCTAATGCTTTGCTATACAGACAAAAGGTACAAAACAGTAGCTTTATGGATAATGGCGATATTGACAATTGCTGGAGTGCCAATTATTTTCAAAATATAAATTTGAATTAGTAAGTTAGAAGGATATGCTATTTAACATATCCTTCTATTTTGTGTAGAATTTGTGAAAACTTTGTGTAATATTAATCAAAACCTTTGACAAATAGAGCTCGTATGATATAATGACGATATCAAAAGTAAAGAGAAAAAATTGGAGGATAAAATGAAGAAAGTTTTATTAATTGGAGCAGATGGAATGCTTGGTGGAGAATTAAAAGAAAGATTAGAAAAAAAATATGAAGTTGTAGGAACAACTCTTGAAACTTTAGATATATGTAATAGAGATGCTGTTTTTGCAAAAGCAAATGAAGTAAAACCATATTTTATAATTAACTGTGCAGCTTTTACAAATGTTGATGCTTGCGAAGTAAAAGAAGATGTAGCTTTAGCTGTAAACGGAACAGCAGTTGGAAATATTGCAGATGTTGCAAAAGCAAATGATGCTACATTTATACATATTAGTACAGATTATGTATTTGCTGGAGATTTAGAGGTTGATAAAGCTTATACAGAAGATATGGAGCCAAATCCTGTAAGTGCCTATGGAAGAACAAAATTAGTAGGAGAGCAAAATGCAGCAAAAGCTGAAAAATACTATATTTTAAGAACAGCTTGGTTATATGGAATTAGAGGAAAAAACTTTGTAAAAACAATGCTTCGCCTATCAAAAGAAAAAGATGAAATTAGTGTAGTAGATGATCAAAATGGAAGTCCAACAACAACAACAACACTTTGTGAAATTATAGAAGCAATTATGGAAAAAGAGCCAGAATATGGAATTTATCATTCAACAAATGAAGGATTTACAACTTGGTGTAAATTTACAAGAAAAATTTTCGAACTTGCAAATATCGATACAAAAGTAAAAGCAATTACATCAAAAGAATATAAAGAAATGTATCCACAATCTAGTGATAGACCAACAAATAGTAAATTGTCAAAAGAAAAATTACATAAAATTGGAATAAATCCAAAACCATGGGAAGAAGCCCTAAAAGAATATTTAAAGGAGGAATTAAAATAATGAAAGGAATTATTTTAGCAGGAGGTAGTGCTACAAGATTATATCCAATAACTTTAGCAGTATCTAAACAAATGTTACCAGTTTACGATAAACCAATGATTTATTACCCACTATCAACTCTTATGATGGCAGGAATAAGAGAAGTATTAATTATTTCAACACCAAAGCATTTACCAGCATTTAAAGATCTTTTAGGAGATGGCTCAGACTATGGAATGAAGTTTGAATATAAAGTTCAAGAAAAGCCTGTTGGTTTAGCAGATGCCTTTATATTAGGAGCAGATTTTATTGGAGATGATAATGTAGCCTTAATTTTAGGAGATAATATGATTTATGGTTCTAGAATTGAGAGAATTTTAAAGGTTGCAAATAATTTAAAAGAAGGTGGAATTATTTTTGGATACCAAGTTGCAGATCCAACATCTTATGGTGTAGTTGAAATAGATGAAAATGGACGAGCTATTTCTATAGAAGAAAAACCAGAAAATCCAAAATCAAATTTAGCTGTCCCAGGAATATATTTTTATGATAATAAAGTTGTAGAAATAGCAAAAAATATTAAACCATCTGAAAGAGGAGAACTAGAAATTACAGATGTAAATAAAGTATATATGGAACAAGGAAAATTACAAGTAATTCCTTTAGGAGACGGATATGCTTGGTTTGATACAGGAACACCAGATAGATTAGGAGATGCCTCTGATTTTGTAAAAGCAATTGAATTAAGACAAGGAATTCAAATAGCTTGTTTAGAGGAAATTGCATATAAAAATAAATGGATTAACAAAGAAAAATTAGAAGAACATGCTGAAAAATACAAAAAAACAGATTATGGAAAATATCTAAAAAAAGTAATTAATGAAACACTTCCAAATTATAATAATATTTACCATAGTGATTTATTTAAAAATATATAACCCAAAAGTAAAAGACGGAATAAAATATCCGTCTTTTTAAAAGAAAATATTGAAAAAAATATAAATTTTATGATATAAAAAAATAAATACAATAAAAGGAGCAGTAAAATGGGAAAGTTTAAAAGAATTGATACTAGTATAGAAGGTGTTTATATTATTGAGCCTACTGTTTTTGGAGATAATAGAGGATACTTTATGGAAACATATAGTAAACCAGATTTTCAAGAAATAGGAATTACAAATGAATTTGTACAAGATAATCAATCAAAATCTAAAAAAGGTGTTCTTAGAGGTTTGCATTTCCAAAAAGAAAACACACAAGCAAAACTTGTAAGATGCTTAAAAGGCGAAGTTTTTGATGTTGCAGTTGACCTAAGACCAGGAAGTAAAACTTATGGAAAATGGGAAGGTGTAATAATTTCAGAAGAAAATAAAAGAATGTTTATGATTCCAAGAGGTTTTGCACATGGATTTTTAGTTTTATCAGAGGAAGCTGAATTTGCATATAAATGTGATGATATTTATAATCATTCTGCAGAAGGTGGATTAAAATGGGATGATCCAGAAATAGGTATTGAGTGGCCAGAAGTAAAAGGTATGAAACCAGAAGAATATTTAACATCTGAAAAAGATAGTAAATGGCCAAGCTTAGCAGAACTTAGAAAAACAGATTTATTTAAAAATCTAAAATAATTTTTTGGAGATATATACTAAAGAGAAAATGAATGAAATTGCTGATATATCTATGAAATATATTGATAAAAAACTAATGTTATTGTAAAATATAAAAAAATAAAGAGTTAAGAAAGGAATAAGAAAAATGAAAAACATTATGATTACAGGTGCTGCAGGTTTTATAGGAGCAAACTTTGCAGAATTAATGGTAAAAAAATACGAAGGAAAATATAATTTTATTATATTTGATAAATTAACTTATGCAGGAAATCTAGAAAATCTAAAAAATATCAAAGATAAAATTACATTTGTTCAAGGAGATATTTGCGATTTTGATTTTGTAAAAGCTACTTATGAAAAATATGATATTGATGCAGTTGTTCATTTTGCAGCAGAATCTCATGTTGATAATAGTATAAAAACACCATTTATATTTACTCAAACTAATGTACTTGGTACACATACTCTATTAGAAGCAGCAAAACAAATCTGGGGAGAAGGAAGTTCAAATAGATTTGTTCATGTTTCAACAGATGAAGTTTATGGAACTTTAGGAGAGGAAGGATATTTCACAGAAACATCTCCAATTAAACCAAATAGTCCATATTCAGCTTCTAAAGCATCATCAGATTTAATAGCTTTAGCTTATGGTGAAACATATAAGATGAATGTTTGTGTAACAAACTGCTCTAATAACTATGGACCATATCAACACCACGAAAAATTAATTCCACATATGATTTCATTAGCTTTAAAAGATGAAAAATTACCTGTATATGGAGAAGGTTTAAATATAAGAGATTGGCTATATGTAGAAGACCATTGTGAAGCTATCGACTTAGTTTTACATAATGGTGTTAAAGGAGAAAGATATAATATTGGTGGACATAATGAAAAGAGAAATATAGAGATAGTTAAGTTAATCTTAAAACGTTTAGATAAACCAGAAAGTTTAATTTCTTTTGTTGAAGATAGAAAAGGACATGACTATAGATATGCTATAGATCCAACAAAAATTCACAATGAACTTGGATGGCTTCCAAAAACAAAATTTGAAGATGGTATTGTAAAAACAATAGATTGGTATTTAGCTCATCCAGAATATTTAATGAAATAGAAACAAAGCTCAGAGTAAAAAGCTCTGAGCTCTTTTATTGACTTAAAAATTAAATTATAGTATAATATAAATATTATGTAACCTGAAAAAATCGCCATACGAATGTGTGAGGAAAGGAAGAGGAGCTTTCAAAATGAAAACCTAGAACAAATGAAAAAAGAATATTAAAAATGTAACTGTTAACCTAGCAAGAGGACACAAACATGTTTAATGAAGTAGTAAAGGCATTGGTACTAAAGTTTGACATTAAAGGAATGGAGGTAGAAAATGTTCCTTTGAGCGATTCACTAAGTGAGTGGATTGGTTTTAAAAATAAAAAGGAAACATTATATTTTAGGTATCCAAAAATAACAGAAAATGGTCTAAAATATGAGAGATTTATTTATGAAGTAAAAAGTAAAAGAGGTAACAACATAGAAATTACTGTATTAAAAAATAAACTTTCATTTACGACCTATCAGGGATATGTATTTAATTTAGAAACGGATGAATCAATAAATTTATTAGAAAGATCTCCAAAGGAAATTTTTTCTGCAGTACAGAAAGTTCCAGAAATAGATTTTGACTGTTATGATGGCATTGATATATTTATGAAAATAATAAATTTATTGAGTATTCCAAAAATACATATCACAAATGCAATGTTTGATAATTTAATAGAAATTAAGAATAAGAAAATTAAAATGCTTCGTCGAAGAAAAGAAGGTTGCAAATTTGTGTGTAATGGGGAAGGATTTAACTACAGTGAAAAAACATACGAATTGCAGGAAAAAAATGACGGAACATTGGATCTGACATTGCACGGAACTCAAGAAGAAATCGAAACCGCACAAATAAAAGACTTGATTAAGAAGGCGAGAGAAAGAATAAATAGCTTTCGACAGGAAATTGAGAAGTTTAACAGTAACAAATAATATTTAAGAAGTACAAAGGAAAAAGCAAAGGAAAAAACAAAGGTGTGCCTGCTTTAAGCGGGCGCACCTTTGTGCTTTATATTTATTTAAATTTATAAAATATTTTACTCTAATTTTAAAATCTATTTTGTTAAAAACTAGTTATTTCTATTGCTTTTTTATATATTTTTTAGTAATTATTTTATAGAAATTTTAAATTAAAAAAGTCCTTAATTACTATAATTAAAGACTTTCTTTGTTTGATAAAATTTTAACATTTAGCCAATTTAAAGTCAATACTCAAAAAAATAAAAAATTAATATATATTAAAAAAATAAAGCTTTCTTATAGTATATCAATTAGTCTAAGCCTTTCTAAATATCTTTAATTATAGTAATTAAAGAAAATAATCCATAAAAATCAAATTTGCAAAGGAAGTCTAATGGTAAAGATTATTTTGAAAGCAGAAGTAAAAAAGTAATTTTTAGCACTAATATAAGTTAGTGCTATTTGTTTTGAAAAAAAGATAATCTAAAAAAATAACTTGAAAGCTTGAAATGGTTTTCTTTTAAGAAAAAACAAGTGTAGCATTAGGTACATTGTTTTATGGATTGAAGAGAAAAGAAAGTGGAGAAACATTTTCTTTTCTCTAAATTAATAAACACATAGGAGGAAGCAAATGGACAAAAGAAAATTATTTCAAGAAGTAAAACGGAATAACCTTAATAGCACTAGTAATTTCAATAATAGTAATGCTAATTCTAGCAGGAGTATCTTTAAATGCCGTAATTCGGAGATAATGGAATTATCACTCAAGCACAAAATGCAACATATATGCAAAGTGTTGCAGTGCTGGAAGAATTTTTACAGCAAGAATATGTAAAATACTATGAGAGTGTTGACAAATATGATAATAAATTAGATGGTTTAATTAATGAAGCAAATACAAAACAATATTTTCAAAGAGCACAAAATAGTGCATATTATTTTTTAGATCCTTCAACATATAAAGAATATTATTTTATAGAAAAGTCAGCATTACCAGAAGAAATTTCTAAACAACTAAGAGGTGGAGAAAATAGCTTAACTGGTACAGGAATATACGCAGATTTTAATGACATATATGGAGTAACAAGTGATTTAAGAGTATATTATTGCCAAGAAAGTAATGACAATAGAATTGGTGCAGTAGATAATGCAGTAGAAACAGATTTAGAAAAAGTAGTATTTGATAAAGAAAAAGATGCAGATTGGATAGAGGCATTAGGCTTCGAAGATGAAGTTACTTTAAATGAAATTAGAACTATTACAAGCATAACCATAGATAATCCAAATTTAGATTTAACTAAAATGGCAAATTTAGGTTCACTTCAAGAAATTACTTTTACCAATATAGAAAAGGATAATTTAAATGGTATTCAAGATGCAATTAATTTAAATTATATATATTTTCAAAATTGTAAAATATCAGATTATTCAGCAATAGGAAAGGTAAGTAAACTAAAATATTTATATTTTCTTTTAAGTAATAATAATATTAATTCAAATGAACAATTAGAAATTTTATGTGATACTACTAAAGGAATTGGAAATGTAGATATGCCAAATTTAGAATATTTTGGTATATTTGGTTATAATCCAATCTCTCAAAATACTTTTACGACAGAACAAAATAATGTTAGCATAAAATCAAATTTAAGTGATATATCACCTTTAAACAATTTATCTAAGGTTACAAAAGAAACTGTGAAGTATTTATTAATTAATAATAATCAAATTACATCTTTTCAAGCACTAATTGATTTTAAAAATATATATTTAATAAGAGCTGAATGTAATTTATTAGAGACTTTAGAAGGTTTAGATAATATGAGTAGTCTTACATACTTATTTGCTAATTCAAATAATTTAGGAATAAATGAAACAAAAGAAGACAGCTCTACAAATGCACTTGCATATTTGAAAAACAATAATAAATTAAACTATGTAACTTTAAGAAATAACACAAATTTAAAATATGTTTCTTATTTAAAAAATTATTCAACAATAAGAAAACTATATTTATTAGGTTGTGAAAATATGGATTCAGATAGCTTATATGCTATTGTAAATATTATAAATGGTTGTGGTTCAAATTATTCTATACCAAGTAAATATACATTGCTTTTATTAAATGAAAATACTACTTCATTAGACTTATCTAGCCAGACGCTATCTGAAGAAAATTTTAAATTAATAAAAAACTATAAGAAGATAAGTACATTAAAACTAAATAATATGAAACTAACAAATTCAGAAAATAATTCACTTAGTAATACAGAAATCAATACAGTAATTAATGATACTTTGAAGGAATTAACAAATTTAAAATATTTAGGATTAGTAAATATAAGCGGGTTATCAAATATTGGTTTTGCTACAAATACAAAAAGTTTAGTTGAGATAGACTTAAGAGGAACATCAGTTACTGATTTAACTTTATTAAATGATATTACTAGTATTAGACAATTTGCAATTAATAATGAAAATATTGATATAACTACAATACAAACTACAATCAATCGCTGTACAGGAAGCACTGGGCTATATGGAAATACCTATAATTGTGGAATTTGCTTAGGAGGAAAAGAGAGCTTATTAAAGCAATTAGAAAATTGTACAGAATTAACGTATCTAAGATATTCTTATCAAAATAGTTATTCTTCAAAATGCGATAGTTATACACTAGATTTATCAAACTGTACAAAGCTAACAAAGGTAGCTTTTAATCAATCTTATTTATATACTGTTATATTACCAAATTCAATAGAAAACTTAGATTTATATTGGGCAGGCTCTGGATTTAAAGAATATCCAAATTTATCAAATTTAGAAAATTTAAATTATTTAAAAATTCAAGCTAGTGGACTTGATACAGATGGTTATAGAAATTTATTTAATGAACTTTCCGGAAATACAACACTAACAGTTCTAGATGATAACGAATTTAGAAGAGAAATTATACCAGAAAATATAAATTTACCAAATTTAGAAAAATTAAATTTAGATTTTTGGAATGGGAGTACAAGTAGTAATAATTTAGATTTAACAGGTTTTTATACATCTAATTTACCAAAACTAACTGAACTAAGTTTAAAAGATCAAGAAATTAAAGATTTATCTGGTATAGAAGCATTAACAAGTTTAGTAACTTTAAATTTAAACGGAAATAAAATAACAGATATTTCAAAATTAGAAAATCTAAAAAAACTGGAAACATTAAAGCTAGAAGAAAATACCTTATACGATACTTTTCAAATACAAAATGAAGCAGGAGAAACTAAAACATATAGAACTTTGGAAATTATAAAAAATATGCATCCAAACAATGGTGGTAGTTTAAAGAATATCTATTTATCAGGAAACAATAGTATTACAGACTGGAGTTTAATAAATAATTTATCTTGGAGTGAAAAATCAGGTTTTTAAGGAGGAAAAATGAATAGAAAATATAGTTTAATCTTATTAATTATATTAGTAATAGTTATAATATTTTGCGTCTTTATTTTAAATAAAAATAAAACTCAAATTAATGAACAAGAAGAAAATTTAGAATATAGGCAAGATGAAAATACTGGTGAATATATTATTTATGATGAAGAAAGTGGAGAGGAAAAAATTAGAGTTGAAAATGAAAGTGAAATACAAATGTATTTAGACAATCCAGATTTCGACATAAAATTATAAAAATAGCAAATAAGCTTGATTTATTTTCCATTTATATATATCCTTATAATATAATTATTTT
>CALXZR010000135.1 GCA_944393295.1 uncultured Clostridia bacterium | reverse complement strand
TAAGAAAACGAATATTAAAGGAGTGGACAAAAGATGGCAGATAAAAAAGAAAAAGAAGTAAAACCAAAGAATTGGTTAACAACATTAATTTTATGCTGGTTTTTAGGTTTTTTAGGTGTACACCGTTTATATGCTGGTAAATTAGGTTCAGGATTTTTAATGGCTTATGGAACAGCTTGTGCTATTTGCATTTTAGGAGTAAATGTTTACTTAGGTGCAGCAGCATTTGTACTAGTTGGTGGATTTGTAGTTAATGATTTTCTATTAATTGCAACAAAACACTTTAAAGACTGCTATGGAAATGAAATCGTAGAAGAAAAAGTACAATAGAAATACAAAGGAAGCAGGTAATAAGTATTTACCTGCTTTTTTAAAATTATATTAGTAAAATATTAATGTATTATGAATATAATATAAGGGGGTTTTACTTATGGATGAAAATGAAAAAAAGAAAATTGATACAGAAGACTTAAAAAACGAAACTAAAGAAACAGTAAATAAGGTAAAAGAAACAATAAAAAAAGTAGACATTAAAGAAGATACCAAAGCAACAAAAGGCTTTGTAAAAGAGATGTTTTCAAATCCTTTTGAGGAAATTAAAAAAGTTGCAAATGGAAAAGAAAATGTTTTTTCTAAAGCAGTTGTACTTATGATTATTTATATTGCTGCTAATGTACTTTGTGAGATTATTAGTATTTTTAAATATGGCAGATATTCAAGCCTAGGAAATAATTTCATGGATTTAGTGGCTTCCTTTTTAAATCCAATTTTCTTTATTGCAGTTCCTGCTATAATTATTTACTTATTAAATAAAGAAAATAAAAAATCATTAACAACTATTATTGCAACATTAGTAACTTGTAGTGTTCCAATTATAATAAATAATGTAATTGATATTGTTGAAGTTTTAGTAAGTGGAATTAGTATTATTACAAGTCCAATATCTACAATGTTTTCTGCAATTGCAACTGTTCTTACATACTTTGGAATGAAAGATTTATTTGAAATAGAAGAGCATAATACTTTTATAAGAAAATATGCAATTATTAGGTTAGCAGGAGCTTTTGTACTATTAATTTTATCAAGAATAGGAATATATTAAAAGTTTGATATATCAATAAAAAATAAGACATCTAATTTTAAAATTTCATTTTCAAAATTAGATGTCTTTTAATATGTACCAAATAAGTTTTAAATTAATTTAAACTTTCATAATATGCATTATATAGTTTACTATAGTATCCTCCAGTTTGTAGTAATTCATTATGATTTCCAGTTTCAACAATTTGTCCAGCATCTAATACTATAATTTTATCTACATTAACAATAGTAGCTAATCTATGTGCTATAAATATAGATGTTTTTTTAGCAGATAATACATCTATTGATTTTTGAATTAATTTTTCAGTATTAGTATCTATATTAGCTGTAGCTTCATCTAATATAAATATGTCTGGATTATGTGCAAATATTCTAGCAAAGGCAATTAGTTGTTTCTCACCTGCAGAATATGAGCTTCCACGTTCTTTTGCCATCTCATACATTCCATTTGGAAGACTTTGTACAAATTCATCTGCAGAAGCTAGGTGAATTGCTTCTTCTATTTGTTCGTCTGAAATATTTTTATTAAGTTTTATATTATCACAAACGTTTTTTGCGAATATAAAAGGATCTTGCAGGATTATTCCAATATGCTTTCTAAGACTTCTCTTATTAATATTTTTTATATTTACACCATCTAATAATATTTCACCTTGTTGTATATCATAAAAACGATTTATTAAATTTGTAATTGTTGTTTTTCCACAACCAGTTTTTCCAACTAAAGCTACACTTTGACCAGGCTCTATTACAAAGCTAACATCCTTTAAAACCCATTTTTTATTATCATAAGAGAACCAAACATTTTTAAATTCTATTTTTCCTTTTACTTCATCAAGTTCTGTGCCACTATCCAAATCTTCTAAGTATTCATGATGATCTAAAATATCATATATTTTATTAATAGAAACAAATGCTTCTTGAACAACCTCAATATTTTCAATAATTCTTGTAATTGGTTCAAATAAATTTTTAATATATGTTATAAATATATATATTAATCCTACTTCTAAGCTAATTCCAAATAAATGATTTACACAAGCACACACTATAATAGCAATGCCAACATTTTCTAAAATAGTCATAAGTGCTGGTAATAAACCTTCTATAATACCACCAGGAAGTCTAGATTTACAAAAGGCATCTGTTAAATCATTACATTCTTTTTGTTTTTCTTTTTGAATATTAAAAATTTTAATTAGTTTACAACCATAAATAGACTCGGCAAGAAAAGTGTTTAATTCTGTTCTTATAATTTTTGATTTATCATAAATTTTATTTAATAGTTTAGTTAAAAAATATGAAAAAATCACTACAAAAGGTAGAACTATAAAAGAAAGTAAACTTAGTTTAAAATTAAAATATATCATTATACAAATGATTGCAATAATTAAAACAACATCTTTTAAAAATGTGGTCAGTACATCTTTAAATAAAGCAGAAATATCTTCTACATCATTTGTAATTCTTACAAATAATTTTCCAGCAGGTGTTTTATCATGAAAGCTTATATTTGCATACTGAATATATTTAAATAGTTTATTTCGCAAAGAGTAAAGTACATCTTCGCCCATCATATTTGTAGTTGTACTTGCAATAAAATCTAGTATATTTCCAAAGATTACAATAAATATATAAGCTGCACCAATCATACCAATAGTAATTGCGCCTTTTTGATAAATGCCTTCTGCTAAATAGCTATCCATTACTATTTTTATAAGATAAGGCTTTAATATTTCACCAACATTTATAAGTAATGATAAAATAGTAATCACTAATATGGTTTTTTTGTGTGGTTTAGCCATTTCTAAGATTCGATGGAAAGTTTTATTTTTCATTTGTAACTCCTTTTAATTTTTAAACATTTATAAAATAGACATTTCTTCTTTTGAAGATTGTTGGCTATAAAAATCATAGTATTTTCCATGTAATTCAAGAAGAGATTTATGTGTTCCAGCTTCTACAATATTTCCGGAGCTTAAAACTAATATTTTATCAGCATGTTTAATATCTGAGATTCTATTTGAAATAATAATACAGGTTTTATCTCGTACTAATTCTTTAACATTGTTTAATACTAATTCCTCAGTTTTATTATCTAATGCAGAGAAGGTGTCATCAAAAATAACAATATTACTTTTATTTAAGAAAGCTCTTGAAATAACGATTCTTTGCTTTTGACCACCAGATAAATCTACACCACGTTCTCCAATAACAGTATCAATTCCATTTTTCATTTTTTCAATATCGTCATATATCATCGCATCTCTAGTACTATTTTTAATTTCTTCATCTTCATAACCAGTTTTGAATAGTTTTATATTTTCTCTTAAGGTATTAGAAAATAGAAAGTTATCTTGTGTTATATAGCAAATACTATTTCTAAGTGTTTTTAGAGGAATATCATTTATATCTTCTCCGTCAATAAAAATTTTTCCGTTAGGCACAGGATATAAACGTAATAAAAGATTCATAAGAGTAGTTTTTCCACTACCAATTGTTCCTATAATACCAAGTGTTTCACCTTTATTTACAGTAATAGAAATATGCTTTAGTACAGTTTCTATATTTTCAGGATAAGCAAAAGATAAATTTTTAATTTCAATATTACCTTTTAAAGAGGCTTCTGTGGTATCAATTGAAGAAATTTTTTCTCTTTCTAGTGAAAATATATAATCTAATCTTTGGTAAGAAATTTGAGCTCTTTTAAATGAAGAAATTAGGCTTGGAAGCCAAGAAACAGGACCTACAAATAATCCAATATAACCGTTAAATGCAATAAAATCACCAGTAGAAATTGTTCCGTCTAATACTAATTTTGAACCATATAAAAGTGAAATTGCATAGCACAAACCAAAGCAAATATTAATACAAGTTGAAAGTAAAGTTGAATGTACATCTACAACATTATTACTTTCTCTAAGAGCACGATTTTTTCTAATAAATTCTTTTAACTGAGATATCTCGCCAGTATATGCCTTTGTGGTGCGTATTGCATCTGTGCTTTCTTGTACATATTCAGAAAGTTCAGTAAAGCATTTTTGAGATTTTTTAAAACTTTGCTCTACATATTCTTTTATCTTTACTATTAAAAAAGCAGTTACTACTATAGGTAGAAGTGTCATAAAAGTAAGCTTTGGATTTACACTTGACATCATTGTATAAGCTGTTGTTATACATATAAAAACAATTCTGCTACCATAAGATAATAATCTATAACTAAACTTTCTAATTTCTGTTATGTCTTTTACAAAATAAGACATAAGTTCACCATTTTTTATATTTTGAATATTGGCTAATTTTATTTTCACAAATTGTTCAAATAATTTATTTTTTAAATCTTTTTCTATGTTTCTTGGTGTGTAACCAGAAAGCCAGCGCCAAGGCATTCTAGCAGCAAGTAAAAGGAGTGTAGACATTATTAAGTAAAATACTTGCTCAAAAATAAGATTTTTATTTTCAGGAATGTTGTATAGCAAATCTACTATATTACCAATAATTTTAGGTGGAAATGTTAGAAAATAAGAGTTTAGTATTATGAAAAATATTTGTATTAATGCTGGAATTTTATATTTTTTAATTATTTTTAATAAAGTTCGTTTCACTTTTTTTCTCCTAAGTAAAATTTTATTCTTGTTTTTTATATTAAAATAATATACTAAATAAAAAAAATAATAAAGTAATTTCGTAAAAAAAGATTAATTTTGACATAATTTTTTCTTGTGTTTTTAGCTAAATCATTATATAATAAATCATTATATATAGGACGTATACAAAGTTTAGTTAAAATTTAATTAAAAGTATGTGTTTTAAGAAAGGAGATTTAATATGGCAATTAGCAAAGAAGAAATTATGCATATTGCAAATTTAGCTGACTTGAATTTAACAGAAAAAGAAATTGAAGGTTATGCTAAAGATATGAATGAAATATTAGAATTCGCTAATATGATTAATTCAGTAGACACATCAAATGCAAAAGAGACAATCGGAGCAAACTCTAAATATAATGTATTTAGAAAAGATGAAGTAAAGAACTTTGAAAACAGAGAAAAACTTTTACAAAATGCACCAAGTAGTGAAGATGGAATGTTTCATATTCCAAAAGTTATAAATTAAAAATTTTAGGAGAAAAAAATGAATATAGGAATAGATATAGATGATACCATTTCAGATACCTTTGGAGTAATGTTTGCATATGCACAAAAATATACAGCTGAAGAATTAAACAGAAGTGATAAAATTATTGAGCTTGAAGATATAAAAACACATTTTTATTGTCAAGCAATGCACTCTTGGAGTAAAGAGGAAGAGATAGAATTTTTTAAAGAATACTATGAGATAATTTTAAAAGAAACAATGCCATTTACTTGTTGTTTAGAAACTTTAGAAGATTTAAAAAGACAAGGACACAAAATTATATTAATTACAGCTAGATTTGAGATAGATTCTTTTGATGTAAAAGAACTAACTATAAATTGGCTAAAAAAATATAATGTACCTTATGATAAATTAATTATAAATGCAAGTACCAAAGTAGAAGCTGCAATAGAAAACAATATAGACATATTTATAGATGATAGCTATAAAAATTGCAAAGAAGTATCAGATTCTGGAATAAAATCTTTTATAATGGACACAAAATGTAATAGAGGAATTAAAGATGAAAAAATAGAAAGAGTATATTCTTGGCCACATATTAAACAAGTTATAGATAGAGAAAATAAATTAATTAACTCCTAAAATAAGTATTTTTAATTTATTTAAGATTTTGAAAGGAGAGGAAAGATGGAACTTTACGAACTTACAGTACATGAATTAGCTGAAAAATTAGAAAAGAAAGAAATTACATCTGAAGAAATTACAAAAAGTTACTTTAAAAGAATAAAAGAAAAAGATGAAAAAGTAAAAGCCTATGTTTCAACTTTAGAAGAAGAGGCAATAAAAAAGGCTAAAGAGATAGATAAAGCCAGAAGCGAAGGCAAAAAGGTGGGAAAATATGCAGGTATTCCAATTGGAATAAAGGATAATATGTGCATAGATGGAACTAAAACTACTTGTAGCTCAAAAATGTTAGAAAATTTTGTTGCGCCATATAATGCAACTGTTATAGAAAAATTGAATGAGGAAGATATTATTTATTTAGGAAAACTAAATATGGACGAGTTTGCTATGGGTGGCTCTACAGAATATTCTGCTTTTTTTAAAACTTCAAATCCTTGGGATCTAGATAGAGTACCTGGTGGATCTTCTGGTGGATCTGCAGCAGCAGTTGCAAGCGATATGGCTCCATGGGCTTTAGGTAGCGATACAGGTGGAAGTATTCGTCAACCATCTTCACTTTGTGGAGTTGTAGGATTAAAACCAACTTATGGATTAGTTTCTAGATATGGTTTGGTAGCTTTTGCATCTTCTTTAGATCAAATTGGTCCAATAACAAAAGATGTTACAGATTCAGCAATATTATTAAATTTAATAGCAGGACATGATGAAAAAGATTCTACATCAGTAGAAATAGAGAAAAAAGACTATACAAAAGCTTTAGTAAATGATGTAAAAGGAATGAAAATAGGAATTCCAAAAGAGTATTTAGGAGAAGGAATAAACCAAGAGGTTAAAGATGCTATTTTAGAGGTTGCTAAAAAGTATGAGGAAATGGGAGCAACAATTGAAGATTGTTCTTTAGATGTTGGAAAATATGCAACAGCAGTTTATTATATTATAGCTTGTGCAGAAGCAAGTTCAAATTTAGGCAGGTTTGATGGAATTAGATATGGATATCGTACAGAAAACTTTAAAAATTTAAAGGATATATATCGTAATTCAAGAAGTGAGGGCTTTGGACCAGAGGTAAAAAGAAGAATTATTTTAGGTACTTATGTATTATCTTCTGGATATTATGATGCATATTATAAGAAGGCTCAAAAAGTAAGAACTATTATAAAAAATGCATATGAAGAATTGTTTAATAAATATGATGTGCTATTAACACCAACTTCACCAACAACTGCTTTTAAAATGGGAGAAAAATCAAATAATCCTTTGGAAATGTATTTAGCAGATATTTGTACAGTTCCTGTTAATATTGCAGGTTTACCTGGTATAAGTGTTCCTTGTAAGTTAGATAGCAAAGGTTTGCCAATTGGATTTCAATTAATTGCAAAACCTTTTGCAGAAGAAACTTTATTTAGAGCAGCTTATACTTATGAGCAAAATACAAATTTTAGAGAAAATAAACCAACTTTTAAAGGAGGTAACTGCTAATGGCTAGAGATGATTATGAAATTGTAATAGGACTAGAGGTACATTGTGAATTGTCAACAAAAACAAAAATATTTTGCTCTTGTCCAACAGATTTTGGTGGAGAACCAAATACACATTGCTGTCCTATTTGTATGGCGATGCCAGGAACGCTTCCAGTTTTAAATGAAAAGGTTGTAGAGTATGCAGTAAAAGCAGGATTAGCTACAAATTGCCAAATATCACAAAATAGTAAAAATGATAGAAAAAACTACTTCTATCCAGACTTACCAAAAGCATATCAAATATCTCAATATGATATGCCACTTTGCTATGAAGGTTATGTAACAATAGATACAGAAGAAGGAGAAAAGAAAATTCGTTTAACTCGTATTCATATAGAAGAGGATGCTGGAAAATTAAATCATGATGAATATGGAAGAGGAAGTTTTGTAGATTTAAATAGAGCTGGTGTACCATTAATTGAAATTGTATCAGAGCCAGATTTGAGAAGTAGCAAAGAAGTTGACAGCTATATTCGTAAATTAAAATCAATATTAGAATATATAGAAGTTTCAGATTGCAAAATGCAAGAATGCTCTTTAAGAGCAGATGTAAATGTTTCTGTTAGAAAAAAAGGTTCAAAAGAATTTGGTACAAGAACAGAAATGAAGAATATGAGTTCTTTTAGAAGTATTGTAAGAGCCATTGATTATGAAGCAGAAAGACAAATAGATATACTAGAAGATGGAGGAGTAATAGAACAAGAAACTTTAAGATGGGATGACATTTCTGGAAAAACATTTTCTATGAGAAGTAAAGAGGATGCTCAAGATTATAGATATTTCCCAGACCCAGATTTAGTAGCTATTAAACTCTCAGACGAATACATAGAAAATATAAGAAAATCATTACCAGAACTTCCAGAAAGCAGAATAAAAAGATATATTTCTGATTTTGAGCTTACAGAAAAAGCTGCAAAATTTGTTACTGCTTCTAAATATTATTCAAATATATTTGAAGAAGCTATAAAAGAATGCAATAATCCTAAAGCAGTAAGTAACTGGATTATGTCTGATATTGCAAGAATTTTAAATGAAAAAGAAGAAGAACCAGATGCAATTCCATTTACAGGAAAAGATTTAGGAGAATTAGTTTCTCTAATAGATAAAGGAACAATTAGTACTGCAATTGCTAAAAAAGTATTAGAAGAGATGTTTGAAAACCCAGAAAAACCAAGCAAAATAATAGAAGCTAAAGGATGGGTTCAAATTTCAGACGAAGGAGCAATTAAAGAAGTTGTAATGCAAGTGCTAGAGGCAAATCCACAATCTGTAGCAGATTATAAAGCTGGAAAAGATAGAGCTTTAGGCTTTTTAGTAGGACAAGCAATGAAAGCTACAAAAGGAAAGGCAAATCCACAAATGCTAAATAAAATGTTTTTAGAAGAACTTCAAAAATAAAAATTAAAAGGTCAGCTTTTAGCTGACCTTTTTGAACATATTATGTATGTTTTTCTTTGTATTGATTAATAACAATGCCAAATATGTAAGAACAAATACCAATTAAAATACCGGTCCTAAAAAGAGTTATACTTCCAAAAAATAAAAGCTCTGAAATATAGAATTTATAATGGATATACATAAGTAGTATTCCAATAATACAAGAAATAATAGAAATTACATTATTGATATTTATTAATTTTATTGTTTTGCTATCTAAATTTTTAAATTGATTTTGAAACTTTTTAAAAGAAGAAATATTCATATACTACCTCCGAAATATTAAAACTATATTAATTGTAACAAAATTAACTTTGTAATTCAAAGGTAATAAATGGATAAAAAATAAAAGCCTAGAACTTTTTGTTCTAGGTTTCTATCTATTTTATAGTGTTTAATTTTTTTGCTAAGTTTGATTTTTTTCTTGATGCTGTATTTGCTTTTATAACACCTTTTGTACAAGCTTGATCAACTTTTTTAACAGCATTTTTAAAAGCAGCTTCAGCTTTTTCTTTGTTTCCTTCTTGAACAGAAGCTTCAAAAGTTTTAATAGCTGTTTTATATGCTGATTTTACCATATTATTTTGAAGAGTTTTTTTCTCAATAACACTTACTCTTTTGATAGCTGATTTAATATTTGGCATGATTTCACCTCCGTATAGTCCATAGTAAATTTTACTTTAAACATTTTAACACGACAAAATAGAAAATGCAAGCGTTTTGCTAAAAAATATTGGTAAAAAATAAAAAAATAGGTAGTTTTTCACAAAAAATTCACATTTTTAGAGTATAATAATATTGTATTATGAAAAAAACTGTGATATATTTAGGTCGAATTAGTACAAAGGAGGTACGCTATGATAGCTATTGGATGTGATCATGGAGGATATAAACTTAAAGAGGAAATAAAAAAATATTTAGATGAAAATCAAATTCCATATAAGGATTTTGGGACTGATTCAACAGAAAGAACAGATTTCCCAATTTATGCTAAAGAGGTAGCAAAAGCTGTTAGCAAAAAAGAATGTGAATATGGAATTTTAATTTGCAAAACTGGATTCGGAATGTCAATAGTTGCTAATAAATTTAAGGGTGTTCGTTGTGCTGCTTGCTACGATGAATCTACAGCAAAGCAAGCTAAGGAACATATAAATATAAATGTACTAGCATTACCAGCAGAATATATTAATGTTAGTAAAGCTGTTTCAATGATAAGACTTTGGCTAGGCTCTGAATTTTTACAAGGTAGATATTTAGATAGGGTACACATGATAAATGAAATTGAAGATGAAAATATGAAATAGTAATAAGGATGGAACTTTAAAATGTGGGGAGATATTGCAATAGCCTTTACAATCGCATTTATGACATCTTTTATGGCAACACCATATACAATTAAACTTGCTAAAAAATTAGGAGCAGTAGATACACCAAAAGATCAAAGAAGAATAAATAAAATAACAATGCCAAGGTTGGGTGGACTAGCTGTAATCTTAGGTTTTATAATTTCAGTTGTATATCTATTAGTTGTTATGTCAATAGAAAGAAATATTAATTTAAAAGTAGATGATATGTATATAAAATTAATAGGATTTTTTATTGGCGCACTAATAATTGGAATTACATGTTTTTATGATGATGTAAAAGGTGCTAAAGCTTTAGTAAAATTATTTGCACAGATATTAGCAGCAATAGTAGTAGTTAGATGTGGTATAAGAATAGATAAAATAGATGTACTATTTATAGACAATTTTTTTCCAGAGTGGGCGTATGATGTTCTTACTGTTGCTTGGATAGTTGGAATAACAAATGCTTTAAACTTGATTGATGGTTTGGATGGTTTATCAACTGGAATATCGATAATATCTTGTATATCTTTACTTATGATATTTTCGCTTAATGGTTCTCCATTAATATCTATTATATTAATAACAGCTTTATGTGGCTCTTTAGTTGGATTTTTACCATATAACTTTAATCCTGCTAGAACATTTATTGGAGATACAGGATCTAATTTTCTTGGATATAGTTTAGCTATTATTTCAATTTTAGGAGTAGCTAAAACATATACAGCAATAGTAATTGTTGCACCACTTATAGTGCTTGCTCTGCCACTTTTTGATACAGTATTTGCTATATTCAGAAGACTAAAAAATGGTAAATCATTAAAAGCTATAATAGAACCAGATGCAGGTCATTTACATCATAAAATGCTAAAAAAAGGTTTTACTCAAAAACAAGCAGTTTTAATATTATATGGTTTGAGTGCTACTTTTGGAATGTTTGCTGTTATTTTACTAGATAGTGGTATTTGGAAAGCTCTATCTTTTGCACTTATAATTATTGCTATTATTGCAATGGGATATAAGGAATTTTTTAAACAGAGATTATTAGGAGATCACGAAGAAGATACAGAAGTTCATACAGTAGAAGAAAATGTAGAAAGTACAGATAAAATAGACAATGTAGATAGTAAACAACAATAATTAGTTAATAAGAATAAATTAAAAGAAGGTTTTACCTTCTTTTTTTGTGTTTTGTCGATTAGTAAATTCTAATCTTGCTTTTTATGAAAATGCTTACCATAAAAAATAAAGAAAAATGAAGAATTTAAAAGAAAAAAATAGAAAAATTGAAATAATAAAAACATATTGCTATTTATCAGAAAATATAGTATAATAATAATGAAGTTTGTCAATTTTTTTTAAGGAGTAAATATATTATGGAAATAATCATGAATAAAAGTAATAAGTCGAATATGATTATTTATAGTAATTGTAGCAGGGTCGCCAGTACCATGCTATTTGTTATGCAAGAATAATATATTTATGGGCTAAATTTAGAAAAAGAAATATTTAATTAGAAAGGCCTATATAAAAGAAAACTATATAGGTTTTTTTATGTAATTTTAACTAGGAGGGAAAAATAATGAAAAAGATAGTATTGTGTGGTGTTCCACATCATTCAAATTTAGGAGATCATGCCATTTATATTGCAGAAAAAAGATTGATAAAAGAAAAATTTCCTGATTATAAACTACATATTCTAGATGAAGAATTTGCAGAAAAATGTGCAAAAAGAATAAAGCCTTATATAGATGAAAATGATATATTATGCTTACAAGGTGGTGGAAACTTAGGAAATCAATATATGATTCAAGAAACTGGAAGAAGAAGTGTTATAGAGAATTTTCCAAATAATAAGATAATATTATTTCCACAAACTATGTATTTTTCTAATGATGAAATAGGAAAAAAAGAATTTGAAAATACGAAAAGAATATATAATAACCATAAAAAATTATATCTTATGGCAAGAGAAGATATAAGTTATAAAAAAATGAAAGAAACCTTTGTGAATAGTAAAATTTATTTTACTCCAGACATTGTAACAATAATGAATGAATCTAATTACGAATTTAATAAAGAAGGAGCTTTATTTTTAGTTAGAAATGATGTTGAAAAAAATGTAAATGACGAACATATAAGAGAAATAGCTGATTTATGCAAAAAGAGATTAATAAACATAACTTATTCTGATAATGATAAGGGTGGAATAATACACGAATTAGAGAAAGATGATAAAGTATTCGAAATGTTAGAATTATTTAAAAAATCAAAAATAGTTATAACAGACAGATTACATGGAATGATTTTTGCTGTTATAACAGCTACACCATGTATTGTTCTAGGAAATTATAATCACAAGATAGAAAAAAGTTCAGAATGGTTTAAAAATCTTGAATATATTTCTTATATTTCAATGGATAAAGATATGAAATATATTGATAAAGAAATAGATAGATTATTAAATTTAAAAAAACAGAAATATGATAATAGATATAGTAAAGAAATATTTGATAAGGTTTTTGAAGATATAATAAATAGTTAAATTAATAATAGAGGTAAAATATATTTGTTACTCTAAATATCTATTGATACGTACAAGTACCATTGGGTGTAAGATGTTGGAAAAGTTGACAAAAATACCAAAAATATAGTATAATAAATGTCATGAGGTAATTTATTATGTATTATAATTGGACAGAAGATACAAGCACAGAAGAACTAAAAATAATATGTAATTTAATTAAAAATGGGGAACTTGTTATTTTTCCAACAGAAACAGTTTATGGAATTGGAGCCAATGCTCTGGATAGTAATGCAGTAAATAAGATTTTTATTGCAAAAGGTAGACCGTCAGATAATCCACTTATTGTACATATTGCCAATAAAGCCACTATAGATGAAATAGCCAAAGATATAACAGAAGTGGAGAAAAAACTTATAGATAGTTTTATGCCAGGACCGTTTACGATAATTTTAAAAAAGAAAGAATGTATACCAAGTGTTGTTTCTGCTGGATTAGATACTGTTGCTGTTAGAATGCCAGATAACATAATTGCTAAAGCGATAATTACATATTCTGGAGTACCAATAGTAGCATCAAGTGCCAATATTTTTGGAAAACCAAGTGGAACAAAAATAGAAGATATTAGAAAAGAAATAGAAGGCAAAGTGTCAGCTATAGTAGATGGTGGAGAATCAAACGTAGGTCTAGAATCAACAGTGGTTAAAGTTATAAATGAAATTCCTGTAATTTTAAGACCTGGTAAAATTACACCAGAACAAATAGAGAAAGTAGCTGGAAAGGTAATTATAGATTCTAATATCTTTGAAAAACCAAAAGAAAATACAAAAGTTGAAAGTCCTGGAATGAAGTATAAACATTATGCACCTAATACAAAATGTAAACTTTTTTACGCTAAAGATGAAAAAGATTTAATTTTTGAAATAAACAAACAGATTCGTATATTTGATAGAGATGTTACAGTTTTAGGATTTGAGGAACATAAAGATAAAATCAATGTACCAAATGAAAGATACATTGAAGTAAGTAAAAAGGATAATATAGAAGAATATGCAAAAAATATATATACAGATTTAAGAAAAGCAGATAATATAAAATCAAAAATAATTTTGATAGAAGGAGTAGAAAAAAAAGGACTTGGAATAGCTATTATGAATAGGCTTTTGAGAACCTGTGAGTATGACTATAAAGAACTTTAATTCTATTAATTTAGGAGGAATTTATGGAAGAGACTGAAAAAATTAGGTTTAGCGTTATTATGTGTGCATATAACTTAGAAAAAATTGTAGGAACAGCTATAGATAGCGTTTTAGAACAAAAATTTAAAAATTTTGAGTTAATTCTTGTAAACGATGGTTCAGCAGATAAAACATTAAATGTATTAAAAAAATATGAAAGAAAAGATTCTAGAGTTAGAGTAATTAATAATGAGAAAAATATCGGTTTAAGTGCTTCTAGAAATAAAGCAATATCACAAGCTAGAGGTGAATATATTGTTCATTTAGATGGAGATGATACTTTATACAATAGAGATACTTTAAAGAGAATAAATGAAACAATTGGTGATGAGGATATAGATATAACATATTTTGGTGTGCAATATGTAGGTGGAACTAACAAAGCTTATTTACCAAATGCAAAAAATTCTACTAAAGAAGCTAGAATTGTATGTGATATGCATTTTGCAGTAGCAAGTAAAGTATGGAGAAGAAAATTTTTAGAGGAGAAAAATTTAACCTTTATAGAAGGAATGTATTATGAAGATATGGTATATTCTATAAAAGGAGCAATATTAGCCAATAAGTTAAAATATGGTTCTTTTCCTATATATGTTTATTATAGAAATAGAGAAGGAAGTATAATGGCTACTCCAAATATAAAAAGATGTAAAGATATGTTTAAAATGTTATATTACTTAATGGAATTATATGAAGAAACTCCAGTAGAATTACAACCTTATTTATTAAGTTTTATAAAAAATGAAACCTTTGGTGTGCCAGTAAGAATTGATGCAATTTTAAAATCATTAAAAGATAAAAGCTATACACCAGTATTTCCAAAAAGGAATTATGTATACTTAGGTGAAGAACCAACAGTAGTAAATGGAGATATGCCAGCAGGTGCACCTAAAGTTATACCGATTTCTGTTGCTGCGACCGGAAATCAAACTAATATAAAAATAGAAGAACAAAATGAACAAGTTGCGGCTGAAAATATAACAAAAAATAATAATATTTCATCAATTAACTTTGACAATAAATAAGATATAAAATTGCATTTCTAAATGAAATGCAATTTTTGATAGAAAGAAAGGTTTTATTCATATGAAAACAAAGATTTATCTAGTAAGACATACTCAGACTACTGGTAACGTTGAAAGAAGGTTAACAGGAAGAAATGATTTTGAACTAACAGAGGAAGGGAAAAAATATAGTGAATATTTAGCAGAAGAGTTAAAAAATATAAAATTTGATGCTGCATATTCAAGCACATCAAAAAGAACAAGTAAAACAATTCAAAAATTAGCAGATTTAAACCATTTAAAAATACAAGAATATGAAGATTTATGTGAAATGTATTTTGGTATTTATGATGGTATGCAATGGTCAGAAGTTAATAAAATAAATCCTAGGATACACGAATTACATATAAAAACCAACGAGATAATGACAATTCCAGAGCAAGAATCAACAGAAGAAGTAACTAAAAGAATGAATTCTATAATGCTAAAAATAGCAAGTGAAAATCTAGGTAAAACAGTGTTAATTTGCTCACACGGAGTGGCAATAGAAGCGTTTTTAAGAAGTGTTACAGGAGTTCCTTTTGTTAGAGAAATAAAGCAATATAGTCAATCTAATACTTCTTTAAATATATTAAGTTTTGATGGAGATACTAAAAAATTTAATTTAGAAAAATTAAATGATCTATCGCATATTTATAAAAGAGAAAAAAATTAGGAGGAAATGTAAATGAACGAAGATTTAATTTCAATAGTAGTTCCAGTATATAATGTAGAAAAATATCTAGAAGAGTGTGTAAACAGTATTTTTAAACAAACATATAAAAATTTAGAAATTATATTAGTAGATGATGGAAGTAAGGATAGTTCTTCAACAATGTGTGATGAACTTGCTAAAAAAGATTCTAGAGTGAAAGTAATTCATAAAGAAAATGGGGGACTTTCAGATGCAAGGAATGTAGGAATAGAAAATTCTACTGGAAAATATATTCAATTTGTAGATAGTGATGATTTTATAGAAAAGAATATGGTCGAAATTTTATATAAAGATATATTAGAAAATAAAGCAGATGTAGCAATGTGTTCACATTATATTTATAAAGATGGAGAAAAGACAACAGATGCAACATATAAAAAGGAAATTTTCAATAAAATTGAAGTTTTACAAGAAATTTTATTAGATGAGAAGGTTCGCTCTTATGCTTGGAACAAGTTGTTTAAAAAAAGTTTGTTTGATGAAATTAGATTTCCGAAAGGTAAAGTTTTTGAAGATATATATACAATATCACCTATTTTTAAAAAGTCAGAAAAAGTTGTTTTAAATGATATACCTTTATATTATTATAGACAGAGAGAAGGAAGTATTTTACACAATCAAACTAATGAATTAAGATTGGAATACATCAAAGCAGCATTAAAAGTAAATAAAGATATAGAAAAAGATTTTCCAGAGTTAAAACAATTTTGTGCATATAATATTGCACATATTACTATAAAAACATATAATGATATTGGATTTTTTTATATGAAAGATTTAGTTGAAAACAATATTGTGAAAGATTTATATGAACAAACAAAAAATATTTTTAAAGATAAAGAATTAGAAGCTTTTATTGTGAAAAACAGTAATAATGTAAAAAAATTACATTATTATTATATGTTAACAAACTTAGATATGTATATAAAAAACAATAGAAGTTTACCAGTAATATATCCAGAGTATGGAAATTTATTATTAGCAGAGTAGAGGTTGAGCATGAAACTAATAGTAGGATTAGGAAATCCAGAAAACGAAGAAAACTACGCAAATACAAGACATAATATGGGTTTTAATGTTATTAATTCACTAGCAAAAAAATATGATATAGAAATATCTAGGACAAAATTTAATAGCCTATATGGAAGTGGAATTATAGAAAATGAAAAAGTAATTTTATTAAAGCCACAGACATATATGAACTTAAGCGGTGAAGCAATAATAGAATTTATGAATTTTTATAAACTATCTAATGAAGACTTAATTGTAATATATGATGATGTAGATATAGAACCAGGAAAAATAAGAATTAGAAGAAATGGTTCTGCAAGTACACATAATGGTATGAAATCAATAGTACATTATCTAAAAACGGAAGATTTTGAAAGAATAAGAGTTGGAATTGGTAAACCTGAAGAAGGAATAGATATGATAACTCACGTAATTGGAAATATAAATGAGGAAGATAAAAAAATTTTAGCAGAAGGAGTAAAAAAAGCAGAAGAGGCTACAGAAGTTATTTTAAAAGATGGCATAGAAACTGCAATGAATTTATATAATTAAGAGGACTTATGAAAGAAATTATTATTTATGAAGAAAATGAAAACAAAACTATAATGTATGTAGAAAACCAAAAAATTCTTGAAAAATATGAAGAAAACGAAAATAATAGAACAATAGAAGGAAATATTTATATAGGTAAAGTACAAAATATTTTAAATGGTTTGCAAGCAGCTTTTGTTGATTTAGGAAATGGAAAAAATGCTTTTATACATTTAAAAGATATTTTACCTAAAAGAAATATTGTAGAAGAACCAAAAGTAAATGAAGAAGAAAACTTAAAGATAACTGATTTTATAAAACCAGGTATGCCTATTATTGTCGAAGTAAAAAGAGATGAAACTTCAAACAAAGGAGCACGCGTTTCAACTCATATTAGTATAAAAGGTAGATTTATAGTTTATATGCCAAATGCTACTTTTGTTACAGTTTCTCAAAAAATAAAAGATAAAGAAAAAAGAGAAAACTTAGTAAAAATTGCTAAAAAATATTTACCAGAAAATACAGGTGCAATTTTAAGAACTGTAAGTGAGAACGCAACAGAGAAACAAATTAAAGAGGATATAGAAGCCCAAATAAAAAAATGGGAAAATATTAAAAAATTAGAGGTTGAAAAATATCCAAAAGAAATTTTCAATAGTGGTGGCATAATCAAAAAATTAATTATAGATTTAGCAGATAGTTCACTAGACAGAATTGTTGTAAATAGTGAAAATATGAAAAATAAAGTTAAGCAGATTTTAGAGGAAATAGATAAAGAAATAGAAATTTACCAAGCTAAAGATAATATTTTGAATTGGTACAATATAAAAAAAGAACTTGAAGCTGCAAACAATAGAAAAGTTTGGCTAAAAAATGGCGGATTTATCACTATTGATAAAACAGAAGCATTAACTGCTATAGATGTTAATTCTGGAAAATTTGTAGGAAAAAATAATTTGGAAGAAACAATATTTTTAGTTAACGAACAAGCTGCAGAAGAAATTGCAAAACAGATAAGATTAAGAGATATTGGAGGAATTATATTAATAGATTTTATAGATATGTATACAGATGAGCATAAGAAAAGAATTATTGATATAATGAAAGAAGGAACACAATCAGATAGAAGTAGAGTACAAATAGAAGAATTTACAAAATTAAATTTACTAGAGTTAACTAGAAAGCATATTTGTAGTAATTATAAATAATATTAAATAAAGTTTATAGGAGCTTTTATTAAAACCTAAATAAATAAAAAAGGAAGTTTTGTAGTATGAGTATTTTATCTTATGTAGTAGCAGTTGCTGTTTTAATTTTAGTTTTGAAAATAATAGCATTACCTTTTAAAATTGCAATTAAATTTATTATTAATTCAATTATAGGTGGAATTATTTTAGCTATATGCTCATTCTTTGGAATTGGAATAACTATAAATTGGTGGATGGTTGTGTTAACAGGATTATTTGGAATACCAGGATTTGCTATAGCTGTTATTATTACTATGCTAATATAATATACTAATGAAAAAAATTTTAAAAAGTAAAGTATATGGAGTATAAAATGAAGGTAGGATTTGTTTCGTTAGGATGTAGCAAGAATTTAGTAGATACAGAGATGTGCATAGGAATTTTTAAAAAAGAAAAATTTGAAATTATAAATTTGCCAGAAGAAGCTGATATAATAGTAATAAATACATGTGGATTTATTGAATCTGCAAAAGAAGAGGCAATTAATACTATTTTAGAGATGGCAAATTATAAAGAAAATGGCAGTTGTAAATATTTAATTGTTATTGGTTGTTTAGTAAAGAGATATAAGGATGAGTTAAAAAAAGCTTTACCAGAAGTTGACTTATTCTTAAGTGTGGACGAGTATGACAATTTTTGGGAAGAAGTTTCTAAGATTATAGGAGTTCCTAATAAATCTAAAAATACTTTAGATTATATGGATAGGGTAATATCAACAGGAAATACAACTGCATATTTAAAAATAGCAGAAGGCTGTAGCAATAGATGTACATATTGTGCAATTCCATCAATTAGAGGACCTTATATAAGTAGAAAATTTGAAGATATTATAGAAGAAGCAAAAAGTCTATCTAAAAAAGGTATAAAAGAGATTATTGTTGTAGCGCAAGATACAACAAAATATGGAATTGATCTATATGGAAAAGAAAGACTAGCAGAGTTGTTACAAGAGCTATGTAAAATAGAAGAATTTAAATGGATAAGATTTTTATATGCATATCCAGAAAGTATTACTGATGAATTAATAAAAGTAGTAAAAGAAAATAAAAAAATTTGTAAATACTTTGATATACCACTTCAGCACTTTTCCGATACTGTTTTAAAAAGAATGAATAGAAAAAGTGATGGAAAAAGTATTGAAAATTTAATTCAAAAAATTAGAAAAGAAATACCAGATGTAATACTAAGAACTACTATGATAGTAGGATTCCCAGGAGAAACAGAAGAAGACTTTTTTGAACTTTATGAATTTGTAAATAGAGCAAAATTTGAAAAGTTAGGAGTATTTAAATATTCTAAAGAGGATGGAACGCCTGCAAGCAGACTAAAAGAACAAATTCATCCAAAAACTAAACAAGCAAGATATAATAAAATTATGGAACTTGAAAAACAAATTGCAAAAATTAAATTAGAGGAAAAAATTGGAAATATTTACGAAACTCTAGTAGAAGGAAAAACAGAAGATGGAGAGTATTATATAGGTAGAAGCTATATGGATATTCCAGACGAGGATGGTGTTATATTTATTAAATCAAATGAGAAAATAGAAAATGGAACATGGATAAATTGTAAAATTACAAATGTAGTACAATATGATTTACTAGCAGAAAAAATTAAATGAAAGAAAGGCGATAGCTAATGCCAGGAAAACCAAAGAATGTAGGAAAAAATATATTAAATAATTTTAAAAATCGTTATTTTAGAAGAAGATTTGTTTTATTGCTATTTTGTATAATTATTCTGATTGCAATCATCTATGGTGCTTTTAAAATTACTAGTAAATTGAAAATAAATGCACAAAGAAGAGAATATGAAACTAAGATATTTGGAGAAATTCAAGAAAAAGCAGCAGAAATAACAGAGTTTTATACATATGGAACTCATTTCCAAATTTCTGGTGTATTAGATTCTATAAGTGAAGATAATTTCGAGAATGCAAAATTAGTTATGGTAAGCGGAAATTCAGAGCAAGAATATTCTATAGAAGGAAGTATACAAGATAATAAACTTGTATTTTCATCTGCTGGTTTGATTAATAGTGGAATAAATTTAGATGAGCTAGCTCAAGACACTTATTATTTAAAATTAAGAGTAAAATTAAATAATAGCACAACAGCAAAATATTATACTTTAGTTAATACTAGTTCTTATCCAGATATTGACTATTATACAGTAACTAAAAACGGAAAAAACAATAAAGTTAGAATAGAATTTTCAAAATATCAAACTATAGATGAAAAAGAATTAAGTTGTTTAAAAATAAATGTAGAAGAAGCTACTTTACCAGATGATGTATATGATATTGTAATAGATGCAGGACATGGTGGAAAAGATAGTGGTGTAACAGCAGGAGGCTATGAAGAAAAAAATATTACTTTAGATAGCAGTAAACTTTTAAAAAGTGAATTGGAGCAAAGAGGTTATAAAGTTAAATTAACAAGAGATGATGAAAATACAGATAGCTTTACAGCAACAAATATGTATGATGAAAATGGAAGAATAGATATTGCTTGTAAATCTAAAGCTAAATTAATGATATCTTTGCATGTAAATGATGGCTCTAGTAAAATGTCTGGACTAGAAGTTTATGCACCATGTAAAAGTGATTTAACTTTGGCAAGGACAATAGCAAATACTTTAATAGATCAAACTTTTATAGAATTTTCTAATAATACTAGTTTTAAAGAAACAGATGGAGTGTATGTGAAGAATTTTAATAATAGTATGATTGAAGATATGAAAGAGAGCGCAGAAAAAAGAAACTTTGATATGTATCCAATAACTGAAGACACACCATATTTATATACTATTAGAGAAGTTGGAGGAATTGCAACTGGAGCATATGTCGATGGTAGAAATACAGCTTATGCTAAAAATGAGCATTATAATTCTAATCAAGGAATTGAATGTTATCAAATAGAAATGGGATATATAGATACAGATTTGCAAAAAATTGTAGAGGAAGAAGAAGACTATGCTTATGCTATAGCAGATGCAATAGCAGAGGCTTGGAAATAGAAATAAAAAATTACTATATGCTAAGTATGTAGTAATTTTTTTGCTGTGTGAATTATATATGAAAAATATTGATTTTTAGAGAAATTTGTTGTATGATAATTTCATTAATTTAGGTAATTAAGAAAGGAAATGAATAAAATGGGAAAAACTTATATTTTTGGACACAAAAATCCAGATACAGATTCAATAATTTCAAGTATTGTAATGGCAAATTTTGAAAAAGAAATAGGAAATAAAGAAGTAGTAGCTTGTAGATTAGGAAATATTAATAAAGAAACAGAATATGTTTTAAATTATGTAGGAGTGGAAAAACCAGAGTTAATAGAAGACTTAGAAGATGGAGCAGAAATAATAATAGTTGATACTGCAAATCCAGGAGAACTTATACCAAACTTATCAAATGTAAAAATTAAGAAGATAATAGATCATCATCAAGTATTGATAAATACAGGATATCCATTATTTTATAGAGCAGAGCCAGTAGGCTGTACAGAAACAATAATGTACAAACTATATAAAGAAAATGGAATTGCAATAGATAAAAAAATAGCTATTTTAATGATGTCTGCAATAATCTCAGATACACTTTTACTAAAATCACCAACTACTACAGAAGACGATAAAAAAGCTTTAAAAGAATTATCTGAAATCGCAGAAATAGATTATAATACTTATGGAATGGATATGCTAAAGGCAGGAACAGATTTAAGTTCTTTTTCAATAGAAGAAATTTTAAGTTTAGATGCAAAAGCAATAAATTTAAAAGAGGTAAAATCTATAATTGCTCAAGTAAATACAGCTAGCATACCAGATGTTATGAAAATGCAAAAAGAATTAGAAGCAGGAATGAAAAAAATAATAGAAAAAGAAAATTTGGATTTATTTATGCTAGCAATTACAGATATAATAAATAGTAATTCACAAGTAATTGCTTTAGGAAAAAAGGCAAGCTTAGTTGAAAAAGCATATGGTGTAAAATTAGAAAATAATACAGCTTTATTAAAAGGTGTTGTTTCTCGTAAAAAACAAATAGTACCAATTATGACAGAGAATGCTTAAGAAAAATATTTAGAAGCTCTAAATCTTTAAGATTTAGAGCTTTTTTTGTTTAAAAATTAGATGAATAACTACCAAAATTTGCTAAAATATGTTATAATATGCAAAGTAATTAAATTTTAAATAAGGAGCTGATATCTTGAAAAATCATAAAAAAATATTGTATGTAATTATTGCAATAATTGTTGCAATTTTAATAATATCTTTAACTATATTTTTCTTAAACAACAAAAAGATTGTACAAGATGAAATTATAGCAATTTCAGATTATCAATATTTTGTCTTATATAATAGTAGTGAAAATGTAGGAGTAATAGATAGAGATGGAAACATAGTTATAGAGCCTAAATATAGCGATATTTATATACCAAACCCACTTAAGCCAGTATTTATTTGCTTCGATGGAGAGGAAAGCTCTGTAATAAATTTAGAGGGAGAAAAGATTTTTCAGAAATATACTGAAGTTTCAGCTTTAATTACATCAGAGAGTAGTTTATTAGAACTAGAAAAAAGTGTATTGAGATATAAGAAAGATGACTTATATGGCTTAATAAGCTTAGATGGTGAAGTAATTACAGAACCAATTTATGAAGAAATTTCTAGTTTAACAAATAGACCAGGAAGAATATTAGTAAAAAAAGATGACTTATATGGTGTATTAGATTCTAAAGGAAATATAGTAGTTCCTATTTCATACTATTCAATTATTGGTGATGAATATTGTGACGAAGACGATGGCTACACAGATACAGGGTATATTGTATCTAATAAAACAAGTAATGGAATAATGTATGGATATTATAATGCAAAAGGAAGAAAAGTTTTAGATACAAAGTATGAATCAATTTCAAGAGTTCTAGAGTACAATGATGATGCTGTGTATTTAATTGCTATGTCTAATGGTAAAAAAGGTGTTCTAAAAAATGGAAGAAAAATAATAGATTTAAATTATCAAGATGTTATATATTCTAGGCTATCAGAAATATTTATTGTTAATAAAAATGGTAAATATGGTTTCTTTGCAAAAAATGGTAGAGAAATATTAGAGCCAAAATATGAGTCTTATCAAATTGCAGGAGATTATATTTCTGTTACAGAAGAAGGAAATAAACTTTTATATGACATAAATGGAAACTATATTGATCAAAAAAATTATAGTTCAATTATAGAAGTAGAAAATTCATCATATTTTATTGCAATAGATGAACAAAATGGAAATTATAGTATAATTAGTAAGGACGTAAATATAGAAAACAATTATAAAAATATTTCATATTTATTTGACAGCTTATTTGCTTTTACAAATGAAGAGGGAAAATCAGGAATAATTGATGCAAATAAAGGTGAAATTCTAGAAGCAAAATATGATATTATTTTGCCAATAGAAGGAATCAATGCTATAGAAGCAAGGGATATAGATGGAACTGCAACAATATATTCAAAAAATATGCAAGAGATATGCACAATGAGTGGTGCAATTGTGGAAAACATTAACGAAAATTTTGCTGTTGTATATAATCAAACAGAAAGAATATACTTAGATAAAAATGGAGAAAAAGTAGAAAACACAGTTGTATATTTAAGTTTACCAATGTATGCTATATCACAGAATGGAAAATGGGGCTATGCAGATAAAAATGGAAATATTATTTTAGAGGCTCAATACGATATGGTTACAGAAATAAATGAATATGGTTTTGCAGGAATAAATAAAGATGGAAAATGGGGTGTAGTAGACAAGGAAGGAAAAATAATTGTTGAACCAACTTACCAAATAGAAAGTTACTATTTTCCAAAATTTATAGGAAAGTATTTATACGAGCAAACAGAAACAATACATTGTATTGATTTAGAAGAAAATTAAAAATTAAGGAGTAATTATGTATAAAGAATTTGGGATAGAAGAAAAAATAGAAAAATTAGCAACAGAAGCAGAAGAAGAATTAAAACAAGAATTTCAAAAGATAGAAAATAATTGCGTAAAAAATTCAATAAAAGTATTAAAAGCATTTCAAGAATTTAAAGTTTCTGATATTCATTTTAATAGTACAACAGGATATGGGTATGGAGATATTGGAAGAGATACAATAGAAAAAATATTTGCTAGGGTTTTAAAAGCAGAAGATAGCTTAGTTAGAAATCAATTTATATCAGGAACACATGCTTTAACTGTATGTTTGTTTGGTTTATTAAGACCAGGAGATACTATGCTTAGCATTTCAGGAAAACCTTACGATACTTTAGATAGTGTAATAGGAATTGAAGAAAATCTAAGCTCTTTAAAATCTTTTGGAATAAAATATGATGAAGTTGAACTTTTAAATGAAGATTTTAATATACCTGCAATATTAGAAAAATTAAAAAATAATAAAATTAAATTAATTGAAATTCAACGTTCAAGAGGTTATGCAACTCGTAGAAGTTTAACTATTGATAAAATTGAAAAAGTAATAAAAGCTATTAAAGAAGTGGATAAAGAAGTAATTATAATGGTAGACAATTGCTATGGTGAATTTGTAGATGAAAAAGAACCAATAGAACTAGGAGCAGATATTATGGTAGGTTCTTTAATTAAAAATCTAGGTGGTGGATTAGCACCAAATGGTGCATATATTGCTGGAAGAGCAGACTTAGTAGAGCTATGTAGTGAAAGATTAACTTCTCCAGGTCAAGGAAAAGAAGTAGGACCATCACTTGGAATTAATAAGAGTTTCTTACAAGGTTTATATATGGCACCAGTAGTAGTTGCAAGTAGCTTAAAAACAGCTTTATTTACAGCAAAGATGATGGAAAAACTAGGCTATAAAGCAGTACCTTCTTCAAAAGAAAGAAGATCTGACATTGTACAAACAATTGAATTTGGAAATGAAAAAGATTTAATAAAATATGTTCAAGGAATTCAAGCAGGTTCTGCTATAGATTCTAATTCAGTTCCTATGCCATGGGATATGCCAGGATATACAGATAAAGTAATTATGGCGGCAGGAGCTTTTACAATGGGTTCATCAATAGAGCTTTCTTGTGATGCTCCAATAAGAAAGCCTTACATAGCTTTTCAACAAGGTGGATTAACTTACGAATATGGAAAACTTGGTGTTTTAAAGGCTATTCAAAATATGCAAGAAAGCAAATAATGTGGAAAAAATATGGAAATAAAATTGAAAAACATAGAAACTAAAAGATTTATTTTAAGGCAAGTGACTTTTGAAGATAAAAACGATATTTTTGAAATACTAAACGACGATACTAGTGTAAAATATTTAAATTTAGATAGACATATAGAATTAAAAGATACAGAAAAATTACTGAAAGATTATTTAATTGGTCTAGAAGAAAAAACAAAATTTCCATATGCAATAATAGAAAAAGACACTTTAAAATTTGTGGGAGTTTTTTTAGTAAAAATAGATTTATATAATGATAATGCCTATGAATTTACTATATATCTAAATAAGGCTTTTTGGGGAAAAGGTGTATATTCTGAAATATTACCATATATGATAATGTTTGCTTTTGAAGAGGTAAAAACTAAAAATTTTAGAGGATATGCAATGGAGAAAAATATAGCTTCCATAAAAGTATTAGAAAAAAGTGGATTTAATTTAGAAAAAACTTTCAATTTAGAAGGTTTTGAAGATACAATATATAGTTATTTAATAACAGAAAAAAATTATTTAGAAATGAGAAGGAATTTATTATGAAAGTTGTAGTTATTGGTGGTGGACCAGCAGGAATGATGGCTGCTATTACATCAGCAAAACAGAATAATGAAGTAGTATTAATAGAAAAAAATAATTCTTTAGGAAAAAAGCTACTAATAACAGGAAAAGGTAGATGTAATATTACAAGCTCTTTAGAAATGGATGAATTTATAAAAAATATTCCAGGAAATGGAAAATTTTTATATAGTGCTTTTCAAAGTTATACCAATAAAGATATAATAAAATTTCTAAATAATAATGGACTTAGCGTAAAAGAAGAAAGAGGAAATAGAATATTTCCTGTAACAGATAAAGCACAAAGTGTACTAGATTGCTTTGAAAAAGAACTTAAAAAGAGCAAAGTAAATTTGCAATATGGAAATAAAGTTGTACAAATACTAGTAGAAAAAATTGAAGAAAACGACAATTATAAAACTAGAGTTACAGGAGTTAAACTAGAAAGCAAAGAAAAAATTTATGCAGATAAAGTAATAATTGCAACAGGTGGAAAGAGTTATCCAGCAACAGGTTCAAATGGAGAGGGATATAAACTTGCAAAAGAACTAGGACATACAATTAAAGATATTCGTGCCTCAATAGTTCCTTTAGAAGCGGATAAAAAGATTTGCCAAAGCTTGCAAGGTTTATCACTAAAAAATGTAAAAATAGCAATTAAAGATATTGAAAAAAATAAAAAAATTTACGAAGATTTTGGAGAAATGATGTTCACTCATTTTGGAGTAAGTGGACCAACAATATTAAGTAGTTCTGCACATTTACTAAGATATAAAAATATAGATAGATTGTTAAAAGAAAATAAAATTGTTTTGTCTATAGATTTAAAACCAGCTCTTTCTGAAGAGATGTTAGATGCTAGGATTTTAAGAGATTTTGATGAATTTAAAAATAAAGATTTTAAAAATAGTTTAGAAAAACTATTACCACAAAAAATGATTCCATATGTAATATCTACTTCTAAAATTTTTCCTGAGAAAAAAGTAAACGAAATAACTAAAATGGAAAGAAGAGGCTTGGTACACTTGCTAAAAAACTTGGAAGTTAGCATAGAAGGATTTAGACCAATAGAAGAGGCAATAGTAACAGCAGGGGGTGTTTGCACAAAAGAAATTAATCCAAAAACAATGGAATCAAAGATAGTAAAAAATTTATTTTTTGCAGGTGAAATAATAGATGTGGATGCATATACAGGAGGCTTTAATTTGCAAATAGCATATTCAACAGGATTTTTAGCAGGAAATAATTAAGAGGGAGTAAATAATGGTTAAAACTATAAATAAAGATGCTGTGGCTGAAATAGTAGAAAAAAAGTCAAAATTTATAGCAAGTTTATTTTATGTGGAAAATGTAGAAGAGGCAGAAGAAAAAATAAAAGAAATTAAGAAAAAATATTTTGATGCTAGACATAATTGTTTTGCATATAGAATTGCAACTGAAAGTAGAATTGTAGAAAGATTTAGTGATGATGGAGAGCCATCTGGTACAGCAGGTGCACCAATGCTTACAGTTTTAGCAGGAAATAATTTAGCAAATGTTTTAGTAGTTGTAACTAGATATTTTGGTGGAATTTTACTTGGTACTGGAGGTTTAATTAAAGCATATACACTTTCAACACAAGAGGCCTTAAAAAATAGTAGCTTTGAAGAAAAAGATTTGGGGTTAGAAGTCGAAATACAAGTTTCATATCAAGATTTCGAAAAATTTAAATATTATTGTAAATTACATGAAATTAAAATATGTAAAATAGAATATCTTGAAAATATAAAAAATCAAATTGAATTAACAAAAGATGTTTTTTGTCAAATTCAAAATACAAAAAATGAGTTAAATTTTGAAATTAAAGATATAAAAATTTTAAAAGAAAAATACATAACTTTATAAAATATTGTGAAAAAAGTAAAAAAAACTACTGATTTTGTCGAATTTTGTCAAATACTGGAACACGAAAGTCGCAGAAATTCAAGAAAAAACCTTGCACACTCGAAAAAGAAAACATATAATTCAAGTTGTAAACACATTTTGAGAAAAATAGGAGGGATTATTTTGAAAGAAAAAATCAGAGTTTTTATTGCAGATGATAATTTAGAATTTGTTTCCACTTTAGTAGATTGCATAAGTAAGCAAGAGGATATGGAGATTGTGGGTACAGCAAAAGATGGTTTAGAAGCAGCACAAAAGATAGCAACAATAAAACCAGATGTGTGCTTATTAGATGTTATTATGCCACAAGTAGATGGTATAGGTGTACTTGAAAGACTAAATGAAACTATGGACAAAATACCATTATGCATAATGTTATCTGCAGTAGGACAAGATAAAATTACAGCACAAGCGATTATGACTGGCGCACAATATTATATAGTAAAACCCTTCGAAATGGATGTATTAGTAAAAAGAATAAGAGATTTTAAAAAATATCAACCAACACAAATGCAAAATTATTTAGCAAGAGAAATAAAACCATCATACATAGAAATTGAAAATAAAGAAAATAAAGAAACTAATTTAGAAGCTATGGTAACAAATATTATCCATGAAGTAGGTGTACCAGCACATATTAAAGGCTATCAATATTTAAGAGATGGAATTATGATGGTAGTAGAAGATATAGAAGTTATAAATCAAATAACAAAGCAACTATATCCAGAGCTTGCAAAAAAATACCATACAACTCCATCAAGAGTTGAAAGAGCAATTAGACATGCAATAGAAGTTGCATGGGGTAGAGGTCAATTAGAAACAGTAGAAAACATCTTTGGATATACTGTTTCAGCAAGTAAAGGAAAACCAACTAATAGCGAATTTATAGCAATGATTGCAGATAAACTTAGATTAGAAATGAAAAGTGCCTAAAAGGCGCTTTTTTTAGTAGTAGAATAAAGTTCTTTTATAAATAGAAAACGCCCGGCAAGACAAGTTGCGTCTTACCGGGCAGTAGGAGATGTGGTTAGCGAAGAAGATTAGAAAAGTTGTAGATGGAAAATGCCTGCTTGTGGAAATTAAAGTCCGGCACATAGCTTTCCAAATAATTGATAGCACTTATGAACTGCAACATCTCACGAATATCCGCGAAAGTCCTTTTGCCGATAAATTCTTGAACAAAAACATTTTGATAGCCTTGTCCCATCAGCAAGACCTTGCGCCTTCTGGTATGAACACCCTTCCAACCTGTAATAGAGTTTTCATAATAGAATTTGCAAACTGCACATAAATCCTTTACTCTTCCGACAGATAGCTTTTTAATTTCTGAAAATGTGCAGTAATTACAGCTGAACCATTCTCCATTTGAGAAGATAGTTTCTTTAACTTTTCGAACCTCTCCAAGAAAAGAGCGGAAGTACTTATCCTCCACCAGCTGGCAGTCGGCTTCGATAAAGCTTTTTTCTTGTAAGCCGATATTTTCCAGAAATCTCAGCACCATATGAGGTATGATGTCTCCATTTTTTACATTTTTGAAGAATACCTCATATTCATCGGTCAGCAAATCTGCAACAGCAAAAACCCTTCTTTCACGTTCTTTTTCAGAATCGGAAAGGACTCTTTTTCCGTTTTTCTCATCATATGGCATATATTGATAGTCCTTTATATACCGATAGTAGAGATGAGCAAACTTTGCCTTTTGCACATTGCTGTATTGGTTTTTGGGGTCATATACCTTTTTTGCAATCTTATCGATAATGCTCCGGCTTTCTTCATGCCAGATATAGATGCCAGCAAACGACTGCAAGTAATTTGCGGCATCAACAGCGTCTTCAAGCATTTTCTGAAAGGCAATGTCGTTTTGCTTTACAGGCCTTAGATAATGCTGTATACCTCCGTTTAATGCAAAGAATTTTTCCAGCTTTTCTCGCTTTTTACGGGGGATTTTCTCCATCGCTTTAACCAAGTTCTTTATGTAGAATTTAGGAGCTTGTTCTATATATCTCCTGTCTGCACAAAGAAGCTCCAAGTACATATTGCAATAATCTTCCGCATTTTTGTATTCTGCGGCATCATATGCACACGCTGTAATCCGAGGATCACCTTTCTGTCCTAATAAAACTGATGTGTTCAAAATCATATTGCTTTCCTCCTTAAGCTTTACTTAATTGTTAACTTGTACCTATGTACTCCTACTTTAATAAAGTACACATAATAGTATTATATACTAATTTACATAAAAAATCAACAATAAACTGATTAAAGAAAAAATAATATAAAAAAGAATATATATATTGAAGTCGAAACACAAAAACTTAGAAACGAAGGAAGTCTAGGAGAAATGTGAAAAAAATGTGAATTTTAGCAATCAACACTTGACATTGCTAAAAAAGGTGTTATAATAATAATTGTAAAAAGTAAAAGATATCTTTTAGAATAAAATATGTATGTGCTGCCTGAAATGGTGTCAACACATAAAATGAAAGGGAGTTGATTTATATGATGATGATACCAAGAAGAAACAATGAATTTGATTTATTTGGAGATATGTTTAGAGATCCATTTTTTACAGATGATGAAAGCAAAATAATGAAAACAGATATTAAAGAGAAAAAAGACAAATATATAATTGATATTGATTTGCCTGGATATGAAAAAGAAAATATCAAAATGAGTGTAGAAGATGGATACTTAACAATTAACGCTACAGTAGATACGAACAAAGAAGAAAAAGAAGAAGGTAAATTTGTAAGAAAAGAAAGATACATGGGTTCATGTTCAAGAAGCTTCTATGTAGGTGAAGCTGTTGAAAGTGAAGACATAAAAGCTTCTTTCAAAAATGGTACTTTAAAAATCGAAGTTCCAAAGAAAGAAGAAAAGAAAGAATTACCAGAAAAGAAATATATACAAATTGACGACTAATTTAAAAGCCTCTAAGTTTTTGCTTAGAGGTTTTTTTATATTCTTAGGAAAGTTATCCACGATAGTGGTGAGTTTCCTTAGAAGATAGTTATGGAAGAATTAGATTTTCTTATGTGGCTTTGCCACTTAGAAAATTTTATTCTTGTTTTTTATGCAAAAAATTATAATTATAAATTTATTACATATGATATAAGTGTAACTTAAAATGTTGATTAGTATTTTTGTTTATGATAATATAAATAAGAAGCTAAAAGCTTAATATGAAAAAAGGAGGATATGCTAATATAAAGTTAGCATAAGAAGAATATGGCAATTCATAATTCTGCAAAAGAGGGAGAAATAGCAAAGGTTGTATTAATGCCAGGAGATCCATTAAGAGCAAAATATATTGCGGAAAAATTTCTAAACAATTATAGACTTGTAAATGATGTTAGAAATATATTTGCCTATACAGGAAAGTATAAGGGAAAAGATATTACCATTATGGCATCTGGAATGGGAATGCCAAGCATGGGAATATATTGCTATGAACTATATAAATTTTATAATGTAGAAAAAATAATAAGAATTGGTTCTTGTGGAGCATATAGCCCAGAAATAAAATTATTAGATACACTGCTTGTTGAAGGAAGTTATACAGAAGGAAACTTTGCCTATAATATGTGTGAGGAAAAATGTAATTTTATAAAAAGTGATAGCGAATTAAATACTACAATTTTAAAAGTAGCAAAGGAAATGAATATACCTTGTATAAAAGCTAATATAGCTTGTACAGAATGTTTTGATGCATATACACCTAATCCACAATCTTATGTAGAAAGACTACCAAAAGAATATAATATAGTAGGCTCTGAAATGGAAAGTTTTGCTTTATTCTATACTGCAAATAAATTAAATAAAAGTGCTGCTTGCTTATTAACCGTTGTTGATTCAAATTATGCAAATACTGAAAATAAACAATTGACTGCAGAAGAAAGAGAACTATCTTTAAATAATATGATTGAAATTGCATTAGAAGCAGCCATTAAATAACTAATATATTTAATATATATGTAAAATAAATGTAACAAAGCTGTAAAAAAACAAAAAGATATGCGTGAGAATTAAATTTAAAATAAAAAATATAGATAAACAACAAATTACTCATTTGAAAATTAAAATGTCTTAAAATGGATTTTAAAGCAAAAAATGTAAAAAGCTGAAACCAAAAAAAATAAAAATTAAAAAAATTATAAAAAAATGTTGACAAGGTAAAATAAAGGTGCTAAAATACTAAACAGTTGCGAACAAAAAGCGACAA
>CALXZR010000134.1 GCA_944393295.1 uncultured Clostridia bacterium | reverse complement strand
TTGGTTTATGTTTTCCTCTTAATAATTTAGCTGCTTCACTAGCAACTCTACCTAATGACTTATCTGTTGCGTCTATTATATACCATTTTTTTTCAATTTCGCCTTTTTTAGGGCTATATGTAGTATTATTCATGGTACAAATACCCTCCATTTCAATTTTTAAATTTAATATCTAAGTTATATAAATATATGAAAATTTATTTTCAACTACCGGGGAGAGGTTGAAACAAATTTTACATACTTACATATAATGCTTAATTATTTTAATACAGATTTATATAAAAGTCAAGTAAATAGTGGAAAAAACTTGTAAAAAATAATATTTTATGCTAAAATAGATTACATAATTTTGCTATGCAGCAAAGAAATAGAAATTGAGTCTTATTCAATTTCAGAATATGCACATTTTTTACATAGATAATATAGGTATAAGAAGAGGGAGAGCAAGATGAATACAAAAGAAAAGATAGGCTTTGTAATTGGGTTAGTGGCAGCTCTTATATTGGGAATCGTAATTGGTTTTTCTTTAAAAAAGGAAACAGAAACAATTACAGTAAAGGAGCTAAAACAATTAAATCTTCGGGAGTTGGATGAAACAAAGATAGAAACAGATGAAGCTTATATTTCCGAAACATTTATGCTTCTTGAAAAAGAATATCTGATGGTAGGAATTGAAAACTCTTGCATAAAGAATCAAATAGAAATAGAAATGAATGAAGAAATTATTGATTATTTAGAAGAGCTTTTAAGAAAAATTCCATCAGATAACAAATACGATAGTGATCGCACTGAAATAGAAAATGCAATAAAAATGCACCAGAGCGATTTAGAAACACTATTAGAAAATCAAAAAGAACTCGAGGAATATACAGAAATGGTTAAGCAGATAGAAGAGTTAACGGCGGAGATGTTAACAGAGTAAGACTTGAAGACATACATATTGAGAGAGTTTTTATGTAGAATTTGAGATATAATAATTTATTAAATGTGCATATTCTTTTAAATAGATTTGTATCAGCTAATGATACAAATTTTTTTATATATGTAAAATTGGTAAAAATTATAACTTTTCCTTGACAATAAAAAAAAGCTGTGCTAAAATATATGTGTTTTAAGAAGAAGTATCCACTTCTCACCGTATCTTTTATAAGGCATACGGTTAGAAAATATCATAAATAAGCATTGTGTTATACACATAATGTTAAGATATTGTGGATTTGGCTTTTTAAAATAAGTCAAATTTTTTTTTGGAGGTGTTTTACTATAAAACAAGAATTGCCTATAAATAGACAAATAAAAGAAAAAGAAGTTCAAGTTATTGGAGAAACAGGAGAAAAAGTTGGAATTTTACCATTAGATGAAGCAATATCAATGGCAGAAGATAAAAACTTAGATTTAGTATTAGTTGCTCCAAACAGCAAACCTGTAGTTTGCAAAATTATGAATTATGGAAAATACAAATTTGAACAAGCTAAAAGAGAAAAAGAGTCTAGAAAAAATCAAAAAGCTGTTGAAATGAAAGAAATTAGAGTTTCATCTAATATAGGTGAACATGATTTTAACTTTAAGAGTAAAAATGCTAGGGGCTTTTTAGAGGCTGGAAACAAAGTAAAATTCACATTAAGATTTAGAGGAAGAGAATTAAACAATGTAAAGGCAGGAGAAGCAATTTTAACTAAATTTGCTGAATCTCTTGAAGATATTGCAACAGTGGAAAAGAAGCCATTCTTAGAAGGTAAAACAATGTTTATTATTTTAAGTAAAAAAATCTAAAATGCGAAGGGAGATAAAAAAATGCCAAAATTAAAAACAAACAAAGCAGCAAAGAAAAGATATTCTTATACTGCAACAGGAAAAGTAAAAAGAACAAAAGCTAATAGAAGACATTTATTAGCAAATAAAACAAAAAGACAAAGAATGACTGCTAGAGTACAAAATGGAATTGCAGATAAAACAGTAGAAGCAGGAATTAAGAAATTATTACCTTATGGTAACTAGAAATTGATATTAGAAGGAAAAGGAGTGAAAATAAATGGCAAGAGTAAAAACAGCAAGAACAACAAGAGCAAGACATAAAAAAGTATTAAAACAAGCAAAAGGTTACTATGGAGCAAAACATTATAGATTTAGAATGGCAAAACAAGCTGTTATGAAATCTGGAATGTATGCATATGTAGGAAGAAAAGATAGAAAAAGTAATTTTAGAAAATTATGGATAGTAAGAATTAATGCAGCAGCAAGAATGAATGGTTTAACATATAGTAAATTAATCGCAGGATTAAAGAAAGCTAATGTTACAATTAATAGAAAAATGCTTGCAGAATTAGCTGTTTCTGATAGCAAAGCTTTCGCAGAATTAGCAGAAGTTGCTAAAAAAGCATAAATTATTTAAAAATATAAAGAATAAAAGAAGTCTTCAAGTATAACTTGAGGATTTTTTTTGCAAATTTTGTAACATTTTTTGTAAAGAAAAGACTTATATACAGGAAAATATAATTTATGTTAAAATTAAGATGAAATATAAATAAAAACAGGAGGACTAAACAGTGATAGATATTGAAGATGTATATAAAGAATATTTTAAAACAGTTTATAAATATTTATGCTGTTTAACTCAAAATGCAGAAAAAGCAGAAGAACTAACACAAGAAGATTTTGAACATTATTTTGCTATAATAGTAATAGATAAAAATAATAAAGAAGACATTTCTTTTAATAGTATTGAAAAAGCTGAAAATAATACAGCAACTATAAAAGTAGATAGAAAAGAAAATGAAGAAGATTACAAATATTCTGGATCTTTAATAATAATGCCTAATAGTATGGATAGTATATATATGGTAGGAACTAATGTTGATTTTGTAAATTAATTAAAAAATAAAAATGCACCTAAAATTTATAACAAAAACTGAAGGAAAATGTTGACAAATAAGTCAAGCTGTGTTAAAATATCTAACTGTAAACTGCTTAGCTTTGGTTAATAAATGCTGATTTATTTCAGCTACCAAGTTTGGAAGTTAGCGAGTATACGAAAAGGGAGGTGCATTTTTAATGTACGCAATTATTGAAGCTTGTGGAAGACAATACAAAGTTCAAGAAGGAGAAAATGTATATTTCGAAAAATTAGATGTAGAAGAAGGAAAGAAAGTATCTTTCGATAAAATCATTCTAGTTTCTGATGACGGAAAAGTACAAATAGGAAATCCTTATGTAACAGGTGTAAAAGTTGAAGGAAAAGTAGTTTCTCATGGTAGAGGAAAGAAAATCTTAGTTTTCAAATATAAAGCTAAGAAAAATGAAAGAAAAACAAGAGGACACAGACAAGATTATACAAAAGTAGAAATTACTTCAATAAAAACAGCTGCTGAAAAGAAAACAACAGCTACAAAAGCTACAAAAACAGAAGCAAAAGAAAAAGTAGCTAAATAATTTATATATTGAAATATAATATTTGAGAATATAAATATTTAAAGTATATAAAGCGAAAGGAGTGAATCTTAAATGGCACACAAAAAAGGTCAAGGTAGTGTTAAAAACGGAAGAGATAGTGAGTCAAAAAGACTTGGTGTTAAAAAATCTGATGGTCAAATTGTTAAAGCTGGAAATATATTAATTAGACAAAGAGGAACAAATGTACATCCAGGAACAAACGTTGGAATTGGAAGTGATGACACTTTATTTGCTTTAGTAGATGGAACAGTTAAATTTGAGAGAAAAGGAAAAGATAAAAAACAAGTAAGTGTATATCCAATGGCTTAGTATGTAAAAGATTTTATAGAGAGTTTTTATATAGCTCTCTATTTTTTTATATTCTTAGGAAAGCATCCACGATAGTGGTGAGTTTCCTTAGAAGATAGTTATGGAAAAATTAGATTTTCTTATGTAGCTTTACTACTTAGAAAATTTTATTCTTGTTTTTTATAAAAAATACAAAAAAATATTTGAAAAATGTAGACATTATGTTTATAATAAGATATATATTAATTTGAAATAATAATATTCTAATGAAAAATAAAGAAAGGAATTGGTAGATATGGGAAGTAAGTTATCACCAGTTATAATAATTGTTTTAATAGTTGTTGTAATTGCAATAGTAGGGTTTGCAGTAAGTATGTTTACTTCAAATGAAAGCTCAAACAACAATAATAAAGATGCAGAGGAAAAAATTGTTCCAACTATTGACGCAACAGTAAATACTTCGGAGGAAGGTCAAGATGAAGTAATAATTACTGTTGTTGCAGCAACTTTAGATGAACAGGGAATTGAATCTATAACTTTACCAGATGGAACAACTGTTAATGGAAATACAAAAGAATACACAGTTACAGAAAATGGTAATTACACTTTTAAAGCAAAAGGTGTAAATGGAGAAGAAATATCAACGAACGTTGTTGTTGAAAATATAAGAGAAATATCAGCTGAAAATCCATTTATTCCTGAAGGTTTTGAACATATTGGCGGAGATGTTAATAGTGGATTTGTTATACAAGATTCTTATGGAAATCAGTTTGTATGGGTTCCAGTTCCTACTGGTATTTTAACAAGAAATACAATGCTAAGTTCAGATTTTGAAGAATCAAATACTACTTCATCAGAGTTAGTAAATAGTGTTGCTAAAAATTATGGATTTTACATTGCTAGATTTGAAGCCTCAAGCTATGATATAAATGGTAAAAAAGTTGCAGCAAGTATGGCTGGTAAAATTCCATGGACTAACATTAACTTTACAGATGCGTATCAAGCTTCTTTAGATATGGCAGACGCTTTTGGATATCCAGAAGAAGTTAATACAGCTATTGTAAATAGCTATGCTTGGGACACGACATTAGAATGGATAAATCAAAATATACCAAACTATTCTACAAATACAAGCTATGGTAATTATTCAGGAACTATTTATCCAACAGGACAAACTCCAAGTGATATTGTAAATAATGTATGTGATATGGCTGGTAATGTTAGAGAATGGACAACAGAAATAGATAAAAGTGTAGTAGAGGAAGATACAAAAACTAATAGAAAAAATAAAAATACTATTTCTGCTTCTGAAACATCAACTATAAAAAGAACTGTGCGTGGAGGAAGTGCAAATTTAAATAAAGTTGCAAATAGTCATATTGGTTATTATGAGAACTTGTCTGATGGATATTGGGGCTTTAGAACAATATTGTATAAATAATAAATTAAAAGAAAAGAATGGCATATGCCATTCTTTTTTTGAATAATGTTTTTAGGTACACTTCTTAAAAACAGGTTGAAAAATAAAAAAAAATGTTATATAATACTAAACATTAATATAAAGAGAAGAGGGAGAAAGAAGATGTCATATAATTTTAAAGAAGTAGAACAAAAGTGGCAGAAAAAATGGTATACAGAAGGAACTTTTAATGCAAAAGATGATTATACAATGAAAAAATGGTATGGATTAATAGAATTTCCATATCCATCTGGTCAAGGCTTACACGTAGGACATCCAAGAAGCTATACAGCATTGGATATTGTAGCAAGAAAAAAGAGAATGGAAGGATATAATGTATTATATCCAATTGGTTTTGATGCTTTCGGACTCCCAGCTGAAAATTATGCAATTAAAAATCATGTTCATCCAAAAATAACTACTGAAAACAATGTAAATCATTTTAGAGAGCAATTAAAATCTTTGGGATTTTCTTTTGATTGGTCAAGAGAAGTAAATACAACGGATCCAAACTATTATAAATGGACACAATGGATTTTTATTCAATTATTTAAAAAGGGGCTAGCATACAAAGCTACAATGCCAATAAATTTTTGCACTGGTTGCAAAGTTGGATTAGCAAATGAAGAGGTTGTAAATGGGGTATGTGAGAGATGTGGTAGCCCAGTTGTTCAAAAAGAAAAAAGTCAATGGATGCTTGGTATTACAAAATATGCTCAAAGATTAATAGACGATTTAGACGAATTAGATTATTTAGAAAAAATAAAAATTCAACAAAAAAATTGGATTGGAAGAAGTGAAGGTGCAGAAGTAAACTTTAAAATTAAAGATACAGATGATACATTGCTTGTGTATACAACTAGACCAGACACTATTTATGGAGCAACATATATGGTAATTGCACCAGAACATGAATTAGTTGAAAAATATAAAGATAAAATTTTAAATAAAGAAGAAGTAGAAAACTATAAAAAGAAATCTGCTTTAAAATCTGATTTTGAGCGTTCAGAATTAAACAAAGAAAAGACAGGAGTAGAAATAAAAGGAATTAAAGCTATTAATCCATTTACAAATGAAGAAATTCCAATATGGATTTCAGATTATGTTTTAATTACTTATGGAACTGGTGCGATTATGGCAGTTCCTGCCCATGATGATAGAGATTTTGCTTTCGCTAAAAAATTTAATTTACCAATAAAACCTGTTATAAAACCAGATTTAAAAAATGTAAGTGAAGATTTACAAAAAGAATTAGAAGCTAGATTTGATTATTTAATGGCAGAAAATGTAAATTATAATGAAGTTATAATGAAAGAGCCTTTTGTAGATGTAAATAATGGAATTGCTGTAAATTCAGGTATTTTAGATGGATTAACTTCAAAAGAAGCAATTGCAAAGGCTATAGACTATATAGAAAAAAATAAATTAGGTAAGAGAAAAGTAAATTATAAATTACGTGATTGGGTATTTTCTCGTCAAAGATATTGGGGAGAACCAATACCAATGGTTTATTGCGAAGATTGTGGTTGGGTTCCAATTCCAGAGGAAGAATTACCTTTGAAATTACCAGATATAGAGGATTATGAACCAGGAGAAAATGGAGAATCACCTTTAGCAAAACAAACAGAATGGATAAAAACAAAATGTCCACATTGTGGAAAGCCAGCAAAAAGAGAAACAGATACAATGCCACAATGGGCTGGATCTTCTTGGTATTTCTTAAGATATATGGATCCACATAACGATAAAGCTTTAGCTTCAAAAGAAGCTATTGAATATTGGAGCCCAGTAGACTGGTATAATGGCGGAATGGAACATACAACACTTCACTTATTGTATTCAAGATTTTGGCATAAATTTTTATATGACATAGGTGTAGTGCCAACTAAAGAGCCATATCAAAAACGTACTTCTCATGGAATGATTTTAGGTTCAAATGGAGAAAAAATGTCAAAGTCAAAAGGAAATGTTATAAATCCAGATGATATTGTAAAAGAATTTGGTGCAGATACTTTCAGTGTATATGAAATGTTTATGGGACCATTTGACCAAACAGCACCTTGGTCTATGGAAAGTATTCGTGGTTGTGGAAAATTCTTAGATAGAGTTTGGAATCTACAAAATATAATGACAGATGAAAATAAATATTCAGAGAAACATGAAAAAATGATGCACAAAGCTATAAAGAAGGTTTCTTCAGATATAGAAGAAATGAAATTTAATACAGCAGTTGCAACATTTATGACAATGACAAATGAATTTGTAAAAGATAAAATGATAACAAAAGCTGAATATAAAACCTTTTTACAATTGTTAAATCCTTTTGCACCTCATATGACAGAAGAATTATTTAGTATTTTAGGAGAAAAAAAGACAATTAATGAAACTCCTTGGCCAAAATATGACGAAGCAAAAACAATTGATGATGAAATTGAAATACCAGTACAATTTAACGGAAAATTAAAAGCTGTTGTAAAAATAGATAGAGATGCTGATGAAAATACTGTTAAAGAAATTGTAAAAAATGATGAAACAGTAAAAAAGGCTTTAGAAGGAAAAAATATAGTAAAAGAAATTTATGTAAAAGCAAAAGTATATAATATAGTTGTAAAATAAAAATATAATAAAAGCCCTTGCAGGATTGCTCCTGCGAGGGCTTTTTGCAGATTTAGCTCAGACCACGTCCCTTGATATAATAGCTCTTTCTGGTACTAGAGGTCCGGTAGACTGTACCACCGAGTTTCTCAATAAGATTCTTCGCAGGCAGGTTGTCTTCTTCAATATCGAAGTAGAAGAAGGTAACGTCTGTATACTTGAGAATGATGTCCTTGAGAATTCTAGTCATGAAATGGCTTCCACGATACGGTTTCGAAATAAAGCCATTCACATACATTGCTTTGGCACAAGGCTCTAACTCGATGAAGCCGACCATGCTTATGGTTTTCCCAGATTTATCGAGCAAAAAGATGCTGTAAGATTTCTTGTATTTTTCAGGGAAGGCATTGCTTGTGAGGCGAGTGAGCAACTCTGTTTCGGAGCTTATCTCTGCAATTTGACGCAGAGAGCTTAAGTCCTTTTTCTTCAACAGCCGCATTCGAAGCTGTGGAATATTATTTGTTTTTTGCAAGGGTATTACCTCCTTATAAGATTATGTTATTTATTATATCACAAATATTAAATTATGTAAATTAAAAAATAAAACTTTTGTACGACAGAATTATACAAAAGCTTTATTTTTACAATTATTTAATTAATTCTTAATAATTAATTCCTTTAATTTTATTGCAAAGTGACTCATAGTTTGGGACATAAGTTTTTAAAAGCTCATAAAATTTTTTAGAATGAGTTTTATATTTTAAATGACAAAATTCATGAAAAACGATATATTCAATAATTTGTTTATCAAACATTACGATTTTAGGATTTATATAAATTAAAGCCATTTCTTTATTACAAAAAGCCATACTTTTGTCCATTTTAGTTATTTTATAATCTTCAGGTGCAAAACCAAAAGTGTGCCTTGCTTTTTCCATAACATTTTCAATTTCATTTTCTGCAATTTTTACATACATCTTGTGTAAAATAACATCTAACAAAGCCTGATTGTTATTTTTTCTATATTGCATAGGAAGATAAATTTTTATACTATTTTTTTCTAAATTTAATTCTGGAGATTTAATCTTTAGATAGTATATATTTATTGAATAGTTTATACCGAAAATTTTAGTAAATTTTGGCTCTAAAGTTTCATCTTTACCAAATACAAAATCTTCTGTAGTATTTGATTTTCTAAATGTTTTATAGTTTGTTCTTGAAAAAATATTCATATCTAAAGCCTCCTTAAAAATATATTTATTACCTGAACTCTTGTTCTGTTATTATTCTACACATAGAAAATCTGTTTGTCAATACTTTTGCAAAAAAATGTTCGAAAAAATATTATTCGAACATTTAAAAGTTTGCAATATATGAACATTTCAAGGAAAATGTTTATAAAAAATTTTATTAAAAATAATGAGAAATTATTGCTTTTTTATTTTTGGCTTAGAAACTAAGGAGGCAATATATCCAAAGAACACTGCTGCTGCAATGCCACCAGCGGCGGCTGTTGTACCACCTGTAAATATACCTAAAAAGCCTTTTTCAGATATTGCATCAATAGTACCTTTTGCAAGTAAATTACCAAAGCCTGTTAAAGGTACTGTTGCTCCACAACCTGCAAAATCTATTAAATATTTATATATTCCAAGTCCACCTAAAATAACTCCCGTTGTTACAAATAATACTAGAATTCTTGCTGAAGTTAATTTTGTTTTATCTATTAAAATTTGACCAATTATACAAATTAATCCACCTACAATGAAGGCTTTTAAAACCATGAACCAATCCATAAATTCCTCCTTAACTCTCTATACTAACAGCATGAGCAATACCAGGAATAGATTCACCTTGTTGACTACTTGTTGAGTTCATTAAAGCACCTGTTGCCATTAGTAAAACCTTTTTATATTTTTTCTCTTGAAACATTTGATATATATAACCAGAAAAAACACTTGCTACACAACCACATCCAGAGCCTCCAGAATGTGTATCTTGTTTTTCTTTGTCAAAGATTAAAACACCACAGTCATTATAATTTGCTCTTATATTGTAGCCTTTTGAAGCAGCTAAATCTATTAAAATGTCTTTTCCTATATAACCTAAATCTCCAGTAAATATAGCATCATAATCACTAGGCTTTCGACCTGTATCTTTAAAGTGAGTAAGAAGAGTATCTGCTGCAGCACCAGCCATAGCAGCCCCCATATTATTTGCATCTTTAATTCCCATATCTACTATTTTTCCTGGAGTTAATATTGTTATTTTTGGACCTTCACCATTTTTTGAAAGAACAGCGCTACCACTTCCAGTAACAGTCCATTGACTAGAAGGTGGTCTTTGGTTTCCAAGCTCTAGGGGAAAACGAAATTGTTTTTCTGCACTGCAAAAATGACTAGAACTTGCACAAACGACATTAGTTGCAAAATCACCGTCAATAGTCATTGAGGCTAATATCATAGATTCAACAAAGGTAGAGCAAGCCCCAAAAACACCAAAAAATGGAATATTAATTTCACGAAGTCCAAAGGAAGAAGAAATACATTGATTTAAAAGATCTCCAGCAAAACAAAAGTCAATATCACTTTGAGCAATTTTAGATTTTGCTATTGCCATATTTACAGTTTCTTTAATAAATTTACTTTCTGCTTTTTCCCAAGATTTTTCACCCCAAAATTCATCTTCTAAAGCCTGATCAAAAAATTCACATAAAGGACCTTCTTTTTCTTTTGGACCAACAATAGTTGCAGTACTTACAATATTTACAGGGTTACTTAATACAAAACTTTGATTTCCAACTTTTTTCACTTTTATATTTATATGATAAAATCATATACTCCTTACTAAAATATTTAGGTTTTTGGTACCTAGTAACCATTTTTAAACTAAAGTTATACTTTGAGTATTAAAAATTAGAAAAATAATTCCTACAATAATTGCTGAAGAAATTCCATATACAAGAACTGGACCTGCAACTGTAAACATTTTTGCACCAACTCCAAGTACATAACCTTCAGATTTATATTCCATTGCAGGAGATACAATTGAGTTTGCAAATCCTGTAATAGGAACTAAAGAACCAGCTCCAGCAAATTTACCAATTCTATTGAAAATATTAAGTGCGGTTAAAAAAGCACTTAAGAAAATCAGCAATATTGAAACTACAGTATAGCTACTACTTTCTTCTAAGCCTCGAATTTTACAAAATTCGAATATGATTTGTCCAATTGCACATATAAGACCACCAACCCAAAAAGCATTAAAGCAATTTTTTAAGATAGGAGAATTTGGAGTCTTCTTATCTACATATTTTTGATAGTCTTCTTTACTTTCTACTTTCATGTTATTTCCTTTCTAAAAAAATAAATTTACATATTATCTTGTTCAGCCTTCTCGTCTTTTTTCTCGCAATCAATGAAAAAGGTTAAATCTAAATCAACTAAATATTCATCTATTTTATCTCCTTTTACAGTTGCTCTTTGAGATAATACTGTAACACCAGATAAATTCTTTAAAGTACAAGAAGCTTCAGCAATAGATTTAACAATTGCATCCTTCCAAGAAACATTAGAATAACCTGTTATTTTGATATGTTTTTCACAATTCATAAAAAAACCTCCTAAAAATAAATTTAGATAAAATAATCTATATTTTTGTTCATATATTTTCCATAAAATACATAAATTATTCATAAAAAAATCATAATTCAAAAATAAAATTAATTTAATTTTTAAATAATATTGAAAAGAAAGGCTGATACTATGGAAAATGAAAAATATTTAGAATTATTAAGTAAAACTTATAAAAATATTCAAGAGGTTTCAGAGGAGATTATTAATTTGCAAGCAATTCTTAATCTACCAAAGGGAACTGAACTATTTTTAAGTGATATACATGGCGAATATGAAGCTTTTATTCATATTTTAAATAATGGATCTGGAATTATAAAAAATAAAATAGAGGATATTTATAAAGATTCATTAACAGAAAAAGATAGAAAAGAACTAGCAACTTTAATATATTACCCAGAAGAAAAATTAAATTTAGTAAAAAAAGAAGTAGAAGAAATAAAAGAATGGTATAGAATAATACTATATAGGCTTATTGAAGTTACTAGAGCCGTAAGCTCTAAATATACTCGTTCTAAGGTTCGTAAAGCAATGCCAAAAGGATTTGATTATATAATAGATGAACTTTTACATTCTCAAGGAGAAGATAAAAACAAAGAGAACTACTATAAACAAATTATAGAAAGCATAATAGATTTAAATAGGGCAGATGCTTTTATTATTGCAATTTCTGATTTAATAAAACGTATGGCAATTGACCATTTGCACATAATTGGAGATATTTACGATAGAGGACCAGGAGCACCTATTATTATGGATAAATTGATGGATTTCCACAGTTTGGATATACAATGGGGAAATCATGATATATTATGGATGGGAGCTGCTAGCGGAAACGAGG
>CALXZR010000133.1 GCA_944393295.1 uncultured Clostridia bacterium | reverse complement strand
TTTCTGCAATTGTTTCATTTGCTGTTAGCATAAACTGTTCAATTATCTCATTTGCAAATGTTGTTTCGTATTTATGAACATCTATACATTTACCATCTTTATCTAAAACAATTTTACTTTCTGGTATCTCTAAATTCAAATATCCATTTGTAACTCTTCTATCCTTTAAAATTCTAGCCAATTCTTCCATTAATTTAAAATCTTGTATATATGGCTCATATTTTTTTAGTACTTTTTCATCTTCGTTATTTATTATTTTATTTACATCTGTATATGTCATTCTCTCTGTTACTTTTATAACAGATTTACATACATCTGAAGATACAACTCTTCCTTTTCCATCAATTTCCATTAGACAAGATAAAGCAAAACGATTTTCTCCTACATTTAAACTACAAATTCCATTTGATAATTCAAAAGGAAGCATTGGAATAACTCTATCAAACATATATACACTAGTACCACGCAAAACAGCTTCTTTATCTAAAACTGAATCTTCTTTTACATAGTTGCTAACATCTGCAATATGAACATCTAATTTGTAATTTCCATTTTCTAATTTTTCAACATGTATTGCATCATCTAAGTCTTTTGCATCTTCTCCATCAATTGTAAAAATCTTTTCTCCTCTAAAATCTCTTCTATTTTGAATATCTTTTTCTTCTATTTTTTGAGGTATATTTTCTACATATTTTAATACTTCTGTTGGAAATTCATTGTTTAAGCCAAATTCTTTTACTACACTTAATAAATCAACACCAGCCTGATTTACATTTCCCAAAATTTCCATAATTTCCCCTTCAGCATTTTTACCTTTGGTAGGATATTTTGTAATATAAACTAAAACTTTATCGTTGTTTTTAGCTTCTCTGCATTTCTTTTTTGAAATAAAAATATCTGTTGCAAAGCTTTTATCATCTGGAACTACAAATCCAAAATTTCTACTTTTTTGGAAAGTTCCAACTAAAGTTTCTCTTTCTCTTTTTAAAACTTTTACAATTTTTGCTTCTGCTTTTTTATTTCCTTGTTTTTGTTTATATATTAAAAACTGAACAGTATCTCCATCTAAAGCTCCATTAACACTTTTAGAAGGTACAAATATATCCTCTTTTTCTTCATCTTCAAAAGTAATAAATCCAAAACCTTTTTCATTTGCGCAAAATTTTCCTGTTAATTTTTGCTTTTTCTTATTTTTACTCATTTTAGTCCTTTCAATTCAAAATTTTAAATATTTTTTAAACAAAAAAAGCAGCAATAAATGCTGCCTCTTTTATTTTTATTTATACTATATAAAGAATTCCTAAAGCTATTGTTAAAATAGCAAATACAATCATTAAAATAATTGTTGCTCTTTTCATTCTTCCTTCAGCTGTTCTACCTTTATTTTTCTCATAAAAATTATTTGCAGAGGCACCTACTATTGTTCCTGAAGCTCCACTATCTTCTTTTGATTGTTTCATAACTAAGATAACTAAAGCTATACAAACAATTAAATATACTGCTACTAATATATATTTTACTATCTCCATTGTTTAAAACCTCCATTTTTTTCCGTTTTTAACTCTTACAGTTTACCATAAGATTTTTTAAAAATCAAGTATTATTCATTATTTTATTCTAAATTTTAAATCCATATAGTAAAATACGGAAAAAATGAAATTATCTCTCCGTATTTATTAAATCAATATACTATTTTAAATTATCACTACATCTTTTGCAAATAGTTGGGTGAAGTTTATCTAAACCTACTGTTTTAGAATACATCCAGCATCTTTCGCATTTTTGTCCATCTGCTTTTTCTACTTTTACTCCAATTGAAACTTCTTCGTCTTCATTTCTTCTATTTTCTTTTAATATCACTTCTGAAACAATACAAATTTCTTTCAAAAGTTCTTCTTTTCCTTTTAGAAATTCATACTCATTTCCTTCTGCAAAAATTGTAATTTTTGCTTCTAGAGCTAAACCAATTTCTTTGTTAGCTCTTGCAACTTCAAGCTTTTTAGCCACTTCATTCTTTACAGATATCAATCTATCCCATTTTGCTAGTAGTTCATCATTTTCGTAAGTAGGATTTGCCTTTGGATAATATTCTAACATAACACTTTCTTTATTTTCATTCTTTTTATGAGGCATATATTTCCAAATTTCTTCTGCTGTAAAGCAAGTCATTGGTGCTAAAATTCTAACTAAACTTGATAGAATTTCATACATAGCTGTTTGCGCAACTCTTCTTCCTATAGAATCCTTCTTTGATGTATATAATCTATCTTTAATTATATCTAAATAAAAAGCACTCATATCTACAACGCAAAATTGATTTATTGCTTGATATGCATCATGAAAAGCATAAGTTTCATAAGCTTCTGTACATTTTGCAATTAGTTTATTAAGCTTAGCTAATGCCCATTTATCAATTTCCTGTAAATCTTTGTAAGATACTGGATTTTCTACATCAAAATCTGATATATTTCCCAAGATGTAACGAGCTGTATTTCTTATTTTTCTATAAACCTCTGTTACTTGTTTTATTATATTTTTAGAAACACTTACATCTGACTGATAATCTGAAGATAATACCCATAATCTTAAAACATCTGCACCAGATTCTTTTATAATTTCTTGTGGAGCTATAACATTTCCTATTGATTTTGACATTTTTCTTCCTTGTTCGTCAACAGTATATCCGTGTGTTAAAACTTCTTTATATGGTGCTTTTCCAAAATTAGCTACAGAAGTTAATAAAGATGATTGGAACCAACCTCTATATTGGTCACTACCTTCTAAATATAAATCTGCTGGTGGTAATCCTCTTTCAGCTAAAACAGATTCATGTGTTGAACCAGAATCAAACCAAACATCCATTATATCTTTTTCTTTCTTAAATTCTGTAGAACCACACTCTGAACATTTTGCATTTTCTGGCATTAATTCCTTTTCTGGTAAATCATACCAAGCATTAGATCCTTTTTCTTTAAATATTTTTTGTATTTTTTCTAAGCTTTCATCTGTAACATATTCTTTTCCACAATCTTTACAATAAAATACTGGAATTGGAACTC
>CALXZR010000132.1 GCA_944393295.1 uncultured Clostridia bacterium | reverse complement strand
TGCCAAAAGATAAAAGAAAAGCTTTTTTATTTTCTTATGAACATAATTGCTATGAAGAAATATCAATGGAAAAATTAGCAGAAGAAGTTAAAAATGGACTAAATGCTAAAGGTGGTCATATTCCAGGCTTAAAAAATTACTTAAAACAAGACCAAGATGCAAGATAAAAATATTTAAAAAGTATATTAATTTTTTTTATTATATGTTAATATAAATGCATACCAATTATTTTAATTTTTTATAAAGGGGAATAGAACATGAATCAATTTAGAAACGAAAGTATGCAAAAAGCTACAAAAAGGAAAAATAGGAACTTAATAATATGGATCTTAGTTATTGTTGTTGCAGTTGGATGCTTTATAGCTTCTCAAAAATTGGACGAAAAAGTAGATGCAGAAAAACAAGACCTAAACACTACAATATTAAGCACAGATAGAGAGGGTAAAAAATCTTATGTTAGTGTTGCTGAAATACCTTATGCATTTGCAGAAGACACAGATGGAGTAAATAGATATTATATAATAACTGATGGAGAATTTTTATATATTACATATATGAGTCCATCAAAATTTGAAGAATTAAATAAAGAAGATATTTATGAAAATCCTATACAAATAGAAGGTATTACAAGAACAATACCAAGCGATATTAAACAATATGCTTTAGAAGCTTACAACGAAGGCTTAGAGGAAGAATATCAAATACCAGAGGCAGAATTTGAAAACTATTTTGGAGATATTTATTTAGATACAACAGCAGAATATACAGAAACTAGCAATATGCTAGTAATGATAGGTTTAATAGTAGGAGTAATTGGAATAGTTGCTGTTATACTTGTAATAATTGAAAAAGCTACATTTAGCAATGCTATAAAGAAAATGGACGAAACTGAACGTGAAAAATTAGATGATGAAATGAATGATCCATCAGCATTTTACTATGAAAAAGCAAACCTATGCTTAACAAACAGTTTTATAGTAAATTTTGGTGGAAAGTTTAAAGTTATAGAATATAAAGATATTGTTTGGATGTATGTATTTGAACAAAGAACTAATGGAATAAGAACTTCTAAATCAATAAAAGTAATGACAAATGATGGAAAAGTACACAATATTGCTACTGTTGAATTTATCACAAAGGCTAAAAAAGAAGCTTTTGATGAAATTTGGAATACAATTTATTCTAAAAATCCAAATGTAGCAGTAGGTTATACAAAAGAAAACATTAAACAAATGAAAGAACTTTATGGAAAAAAGAAAAATAAAAAAGAATTGTTGTAAAATATGGCATATAAAGTAGAATTTTCAGATAATTTTTTAGAAGATAAAAAGTCCTTTGGACTTTTTATTTTTTTGCAACCTTTTTACTATTTTTAGGAAATATATAAGTGTAAGGTATATCTTATAAAGGAGAAAAATATGAGCAAGGAAAATGCAATAAAAAAGTATATAGTACATGGCAAATTAGATATGGAAAAAGTAGTAAAAGACTTTTATAGTTATGTACTAACAATAGTAAGAAATACTGCTAAACTTAGCAAAGAAGATGAAGAAGAACTTGTTTCTGATGTTTTTTTTATAGTTTGGAAAAATCAAGAAAAACTAAAAATAAATGAAAAGTTTAGTCCATATATAGCTGGTATTACTAGAAATATTGTATATAAAAAATATCATGAAAATTTAAAACAAGAGAGAAATGAGGAATTGCAGGAAAATATATTACCTTTGAAAAAAATAGAAGATGACTTAGAAGCTAGTGAAATAAATATATTTATATTAGAACAGCTGAAAATGATTGGAGAGCAAGAATATAAAATATTTACAAAATATTATTACGAAGAGAAAAAGATAAAACAAATTGCAAAAGAATTGAATTTAAGTACTAGTAATGTAAAAACAAAATTACATAGGACTAGAGAAAAAATGAAAAAAATTTTAAAGATAGGAGGTTTTTAGTATGGAAGAGGATACTTTGAAGAAATTGCAAGATAAAATTGCAGTAGAAAAATTTAAAAAAATAGAAAAAAGAAAAACAAAATTAGAAAATATTTTACAAAGTACATTTATGTTTGCAATATGTAGTTTATCTATAACTGGAATTGCTTTTGCACAAGAAATTTCAACAAAAATTTATGAAAATAAATATGGAACGGGAAATGGATTTGGCAGAGCAATTGAAGAAGGCTATATACAGAAACAAGAAGATGAACCTTTGGCAGCTAATTCTGTAATAGAAAATATGGAAACTGGTAGAAAAATAGAAGATTTAGAAACTAAAGTTAAAGTAAAAGATTTTACAATGGACAATTACAATTTAAGTATAAGTTTCGAAGTAGAGCTTTCTAGCAAAGCTAAAGAAATAATTTCTACAGAAGAAATTGTAGAAATGAATTTTCCAGATTTAATAATATCAGATGAAAATAATAATGTTTTGTATTGCTTAGATACAGAAATCTTTAACAATTTCTGCAAAGAAAAAAACTTAAGTTATAATGCAGATACAGCAACTGCAGAACAATTTATAAATAGTGGAGTAGGAACTTTTATAGAAAGTAGAGATGGAAATAAGATAAATATTGTATATGCAATTTATACAGGAGAAAATTCAACATATCCAAAATGTAAAAAACTAAATATAGAGATGAATAATATAAAAATTTCAAAAAATGAAACTAGCTTTGGAGATGAAGAAATTAATCTCTTAGGAAATTGGAAATTCTCTTTAGATGTACCAGAGCAAATATATAATAGAGAAGAAATTTCTTATAAGCAAAAATCTACAGAAAATGAGAAATATGAACTAGCAAAAGCCATTATAACTGAGACAGGAACAGAAATTCAGCTAAATACAAAGCTTGAAAATGTAGATTATCCAGATTCTAGTGAATTGTCAAGCGAGGAGCAAAAATTTTATAATATTTTATATAAAAGTGGTGAAAATGAAGAGTTATGTACAGATGAGATTTTAAATTATTTAGGTGCTTTAAGAGAATATTCACCAGAAATACAAGCTATAAGAGAAAAACAAGCAAGTTTTAGAGAAAAATATTATAATGTTGAGTGGTATATTACAAACAATAAAGGAGAAAAATTTGAAACAATACAAACAAACAGAGAAACTAGAGGTAATAGCTATAATAGCCAAACTGGAGTATTAAAATTATATGGAAACTTTGATTTAACCAAGTATGATTTAACAGATGAGATTACTCTGCACATTAAACATAATGGAAATGATTTTGAAATTATATTAAATAAGGAGGGAGTATAATGAAAAATAAAATATTGTTAGGTTTAATACTAGTAGCTGTACTCTTTTCTAATATAAATTTAGTTTATGCGAGTATCGGTAGCTATGAAAAAATAGATTTAACTAAAGAAAAAATATGTAAATATATGGATTCATTTAAAGAAAATACTGTACCAGAGGAAGTTAGAATTAAAGATTATCAAATACAAACAATAGGAGATTTTGGAGATAAGGAAGAGAAAATTTCTTCTTTTGCACAGGTAATGATTACTCCATATTTAGAAGATTCAAAATGGAAAGAAAACGCAATTATGCAAAACTATAATGAAAAAGTTTTTTCTATGATTTTTGTTGAGATGAGTGAGGATGAATATGGAAACTATGTAGTAGATTACATAGCAGATACCCCAAAAAATTATGATAAGTTTTTAGAAAAATTTGAAGAATATAAAAAAGAGCATCCAGAAGCTTTGCAAAAAGAAACCCAAACTAACGAAGAAATAGAAAAAATATCTGCAACAAAAAATAATTTTACATCAGTAAATGAAGAAATTGCTAAAACCAGCAATATTATAAAAATATGTTGTATTAGCACAATTGTAATTGTAGCAATAGTAATATTATTTAAATTTACTAAGAAACATTGTAACAAATTGATTAAAAATTGATTTTGTATTTGAAAATGCTTAAAGTTATGATATACTCTTTTTAGAAAAAGTATATACAGAGGAATATGTAATGGCAAATTTAAATACAGATTTAAACAAAGATGAACTTAATAAAGAAAAGGAAAATATAGAAGCTTTTAGAAAAGCATATTACGATTTGCTTTATCACTATGATTCTAGTAAGGAAAAGCAAAACATAAAAGCTTTAGCTTTAAGAAATGAAGGATTTTTTTCAAAAATTGTAAATAAAGTAAAAGGATTTTTTTTCTTTATATAATAAAAACATGTACACCTTGCTTAGAATATATATAAACTAAGCAAAGGTGTATTTTTTTGACAAAAAATGCTAAAAACAGATTTATTATGCAAAATACAGAAAAAAACATCTTAAAGCAAATAATAACTTGACTAAATCTGTTAATAATGGTATTATATATTAAAAGTAGAATAATATAGAGGTAAATAGAAAGAGGGAAAATATAATGTTATATTATTTTAAATTTAAAAATTTTAAATCTTATAAAGATGAAACTATTTTAGATATGCGTGCTGTAAATACAAACGAATTTGAAGAGAGTTTATTATGTGATACAAAAGGAGAAAAAATTTTACCTGTAGCTGTTTTATACGGACCAAATGGAGGTGGAAAATCTGGTGTGTTAGAGGCTCTTGTTTTTCTTGTTTCAATAATTATTAGACCTAAATTATTTTTTAAACTTAATAATAAAGAAAAATTATCAAATCCATTATTTTCTTTTTTAATTGAGTATTCACCATATTTGTTTAATGAAGAATCCAAAAATAATCCAACAGAATTTGAAGTTCTTTTTGGAAATGAAAAGACAGAATTTAAATATGGAATATCTTTATTAAACAATAAAATAATAGAGGAATATTTGTACATTAGAGATTTTGGAACAAAAAAACCAACAAAAATTTTTGAACGTAAAAACAATGAAATAGATCTTGGAGATGTATTAAAAAAAGAAAAAGTATCTATTCAAGTAAATGAAGAAGTGCCATATTTGTCTAATTTAAGTATTTTTACTAATATAGAAATTGTAGAATCAACTATGAATTGGTTTGAGAATGTATTAGCTTTAAATTATGCTAACAGTAATATTGAAAATAAAATGAATGTTAGAATATTAGAAGATGGTAAGTATAAAAACAGAATATTAAAATTATTAGAGAATATGGATATAGATGTTTCAGATTATAGAATAGAGAAAGTACCTTCAGAAAATGAAGAAAGTGCTAATAAGATTAAACTTATTTTAAAACATAATAATTATGAACTAAACTTAAAACAGGAATCAGAAGGAACTAAGAAATTATTTAATTTATTACCTTTTATAATAGATATATTAGCTAGAGGAGGAGTAGCAATTATAGATGAACTAAGTTCTAAATTGCATCCTAAATTAATTGAATATACTATAAAGTTATTCAAAAATAAAAATATAAACAACAAAAATGCACAGCTAATATTTTCTTCACATGATTTAACAACAATGAATAGAGATGTATTTAGAAGAGATGAAATATGGTTTGCTTGTAAGAACGAAGAAAATGCCAGCGAAATTTATTGTTTATATGACATAAGAGATGAAAAAGGTGAAAGAATAAAAATCCAAAGTGCTTACAATAAACAATATATTGAAGGAAGATATGGAGCAGATCCATATTTAAAGAGAATTCTAAATTGGGAGGAATAAAACTTTTTGAAAAGAATAAAAAAATCAGATATAGATAAACAATGGGCAGAACCAAGAAGGGATGCAAAAAAGCAAGTAACAGCAGAACATCATTTAATAATAAGTGAAGGAACAGAAACAGAACCAAACTATTTTGATGAATTTGCAAAAGAAATAAATAAGAAATTTCCAGATAAAATAAAAGTTATTCCAAAAGGCAAAGGAAAAGGAACAACAGATTTATTGCAAGATGCTATAAATGAAGTAAATAATTCTGAAATAACACCGAAACATGTATGGATTGTTTACGATAAAGACGATTATTCTGATGACAGCTTTGATAGAGTGAAATATGAATGTGATAAATTAAATAGAAGAAATTTCAATATAAGATATCATGCAATTTGGAACTTGCCAAACTTTGAATACTGGATTTTATTAAATTTTGTAAAGTATGAATCCGAATTAAACAAAGATACTTGTTTGAAAAAAGTAAGAGAATTTTTTGAAAGTAAGCAATTAGGAGTTTATAATAAAAACAATGTAGATAATTATCAAAAGCTACTTCCATATCTAGAGCAAGGAATAAAAAATTCAAAAGAAATAAGTGAAAACTATGATGAATTTCTCCCACCAAGTAAAAGAAATCCGTCAACAGAAGTTTATAAAATTTTTGAATATTTAAGAGAATATATTTAAAACATTTAAACTGCTAGCTGATTTTAGCTAGCAGTTTTTTTATCTAAAAACTTTACCAAATCTTAACCTTTTTATATCTTTTATCTTTATTTTTATATGTTAGTATAGCTACAAGCTAAAACTTTAATAAATATATATAAAGAGAAGATGAATATGAAAAGAAATATAATTATAATATTAGTTTTAATAATTTTTATAGGAATAATCGCTAGAATTTATTTAGGCTTCCAAAAAGAATATTTTCATATGGATGAAGCATATTCTTATGGACTTATGAATTATAACAATTTGAATATAGCAGATAATAAAGATTTCTTAAATACGTGGCATTCAAAAGAATATTACTTAGATTATCTAACAGTAAATAAAAATGAAATATTTAATTTTAAACAAGTAATAGAAAATCAAATAAATGATGTACATCCGCCATTTTATTATTTTTTACTTAGAATAGTAGCTACTTTTACTATTGACAATTTTACTAAATGGACAGGTATAGCTTTAAATATTTTATTTTTTGCAATTTCTACTATATTTGTATATTTAATTAGCAAAGAACTATTTCAAAATCCATATTATGCTTTAGCAGTATCCTTTGTAAATGCTTTTTCTGGTATAGCATTAAATAGTTGCTTGTATATTAGAATGTATGAATTATGTAATTTAAATATATTAATAATTACATATATGCACATTAAACTATACAAAAATAAAAACGCAAAAGTAAAAGATTTCTTAAAGCTAATTCCTTTTTTATTAATTGGTGGATTAACACATTATTATTACTTTATATATGTTTTTGGGCTTTACTTAGTATATTGCTTTTTATGCATAAAAAACAAAAGATTTGAAGATTTAAAAAAGTATAATCTTGCATGTATATTATCTGCTTTTATATACCTCCTAATTTGGCCTTATGCAACACAACATATACTTTATGGGAATAGAGGAATTGAGAAAAATACTAATGCATTTGAAACTTATAAAAAACTTGCTGTATTTATATGGATTGCAAATAAAGACTTTTATTATTATTTGCTACCAACATTTATATTTTTAATTGTGGCAATATCAAAGAAAAAAGCAAGAAAGGCTCAAATATCCTCAGCAAGGAATTTAATAAAATTTCTTTTGTATCCATTAATATTTTATTTTTTAGTAGTTAGCAAAAATGCACCATATACTGAAAATAGATATTTAATACCAATATACTCTGTAACTATAATAAGCTCTATATATTATATAAAAATATATTTAAAACAATTTTGGACTAATAAAGATACATTGTTTTTAGAATGCTTTTTATTCCTAATAATGTGCTATTTGCCATTTGTAGCTAGAACAAAATTCGAATATAGTTATAGCAAATATAACCATATAGCACAAAAGGTAGAGGAGAAAAAATTACCAATTGTATATGTATTTAATACAAAAAATAATAGGTTTTTAGACGATATATACTTATTTACTTTGTCCGAAAAATCTGTTATTATCAATTACGAAGATATAGAAAAATTCAAAGAAATAATTGAAAACGAAAAACACTTCTTTTTAATTTGTAATGAAGGAGTAGATAAGAATAAATTTGATAAAGATTTTAAAAATGAAGAATATTTGCAGAAATTAAATGCTGCAGAAATTTATGAAATAGAAATTTAAAATAAGAGGGGATTTTAAATGTATAATATTTTAGTTGCTGATGATGAAAAAGAAATTGCTGATGCTATTAAAATTTATTTAGAAGAAGAGGGATATAATGTAACTTTATGTTTAGATGGTAAAGAAGCTTTGCAAGCTATAAAAACTAAAGAAATTCATCTTGCACTTTTAGATATAATGATGCCAAAAGTAGATGGAATAACTTTAGCAAGAGAAATTAGAAAAATAAGCACTATGCCAATTATTTTTATTTCTGCAAAATCACAAAGCTTAGACAAGATAACAGGTTTAAATGCAGGAGCAGATGATTACATTACAAAACCTTTTGAACCACTTGAATTAGTAGCAAGAGTAAAATCAAATTTAAGAAGATATACGAAATTTGCAAACTTAGTAGAAGAAGATAGCATAGTAATAGATGGACTGATTATAAACAATAAAACAAAAGAGGTTACATTAGACGGAGAGCAAATTAAATTAACACCAATAGAGTATAATTTATTACTATTTTTAGCAAAAAATAAAGGACAAGTTTTTTCGATAAAGCAAATTTATGAAAATGTGTGGAAAGAGCCTTTTGATGGATACGAAAAAAAGGTAGTAGTTCATATAAGCCATATAAGAGATAAAATTGAAGTAAATACTAAAGAGCCACGATATTTAAAAGCAGTATGGGGCTTAGGATATAAAATAGAAAATATACAAAATTAAACAAAAGGAGATTGCTAATTTAATTAGTGTAAATAAAAATGAAAAAAGAAGAATTTAAAGTTATATTTAAAAAAACAATATTATTTGTTATTGTTACAATATTAATTCTATTTATATATTATAAAATCTTTCCAATAGTCTATAGATATGGTGTTCAAGCTTTCTACGTAAAGGATTTTCTAAAAACAGATGTATTTAAAGATCAGTTTAAAGCTGAAATAGAAGTATTAGAAAATTCTTTAGAGTATGGAATTACTTTTAATGCAAATTCCTTTAATTTTATAGAAGACTCAGAAAGTTTACAACATAAAAATTCAGAAAATTATGAAATTAGTGAAAGCAGTTTTCCTTTTTATAATAGAATAGATACTAATTTAGAATATATAATAGATATTGAATTTAAAGATGGAAGCCAAACTACTTTAGGTAATACTTCTACTTCAATAGATGACTTTTTAAAATATAAGGTATATTATAGTTGCTCCTTAAATGAGTTACCAGTAACAAACTTAGATAATCTAACCTATTATAAATTTCATGCAGACCAAGAAAAATTTGAAAAATTAGATGTTTATGTAGGACTAAATAATTTAGATAATCCAGATTATTTAAACAATATGAAAAAGGAATATGAAAGTTTTAATAATTATATAGTACAATGGATAATATTTATTTTAATTTGTTTAGGGAGTAGCATAGGACTATTAGTAAACTTATGTAAAAATTTAAAAGAAAATAGTAAAATATATTTTAAAAGATTTTATGTAGAAGAAAATATATTAATAATTTGCATTGCACTTTTAGTATCTTATAATTTGCTATTTGATCAGAACAGCCTTATATTTCAATGGTTCGAGAAAAACAAATGGCTTATATATTTGCTAACATATTTTTGCATATTTGAAGCTATTTTGAGTTTGGCATATAGTATAAAATTTAGAGGTATAAAAAGAAATATTATATTTATAAAAATTCTAAAGAATAAAAAACGTTTATCGATAAGCTTAACTTTATGTATTGCAATAACTTTATTAGTAGTTATATATTTTATAAGAAATCAAACTTTAGATGTTTTAATAGTTAATTTATTAACTATTATATATATGCTATATATTATGAAGATGCAAATTGAACTCATAGAAATAAATGAAAATGTAAATCAAATGTTAGAAGGAAATTATAATACTTTTTTTGAAAAAAGAACTAGAAAATATAAAGAACTAGAAACTAATTTGAGTAATATACAAACTAGCATAAAAGCAACAGTAAACGAAAAGCTAAAATCTGAAAAAATAAAAACGGATTTAATAACAAACGTATCACATGATTTAAAAACTCCACTAACTTCAATTATAAATTATGTAAAATTACTAAAAAAAGAGAAAATAAAAAATGAAAAAGCTGAGAAATATATAGAAATATTAGAAAGGAAAGCAAATAAGTTGAAAGATTTAACAGAAGATTTAATAGAAGTTTCAAAACTTTCTTCTGGAAATGAAACAGTAAATTTAGAAAAATTGAATTTTGCAGAAATGGTAAGACAGGCAAATGGAGAATTTGCTGAAAAATTTGAAGAAAAAAATTTGAGTCTAGTCTCAAGCATTCAAGAGGATAAAATGATAGTAGAATTAGATAGTAAGAAAATGTGGAGAGCACTTCAAAATCTTTATCAAAATGTATATAAATATTCTTTAGAAAATACAAGAGTATATGTTAGTTTAAACTGGGAAGAGTACGATAAACAAAAGGAAAGAAAAAAATTAGAATTCGAGATAAAAAATACATCAAAGGAGGCTTTAAATATAAGCCCAGAAGAATTGATGGAAAGATTTGTAAGGGGAGATAAATCAAGAAATACCTCTGGAAATGGGTTAGGACTTTCAATATGCAGAGATTTTGTAGAACTACATAAGGGAAAATTTGAAATAAAAATTATGGCAGATTTATTCATTGCAAGAATAGAAATATAAAAATTAAATAACAATTGTAAAAAAATTAATACAAAAATAAAAAAGGTTTGATTTTTATTGCCAATTATGGTATCATAATTAAGAAATTTAGGGTGGCTGAATTTTATATTATTAAATTATTTAAAAGTAATATAATTTTAGCTACTTTTTATTATAGCTATTAATTGTATATTGTAGTACTACTCTGGATATATAGATAATTTTAAAAAGTTTACATAAATTTCAAAAAATATATTGAATTTACTCTAGAAATGTGCTATAATCGTAAATGTCTTTATGAATACAAATGTTATGTAAATAATTTTGCATTATAAGATTTATTTTTTAGGGGGTAATATAAGAATGGAAGAAGAGCAACTAACCATTCAATTCGATGTAAAAACATTACATACAAATATAATAAAAAGATTACTAGTAAAGATAAAACAAATATTAGTTGCATTTGTAAAAAGAGTATTTGAAATTTTTGTATCAATTTTGGGGTTAATACTATTAGTGCCATTAACAATATTTGTTGCAATAAAAAATGCCATAAATAAAGATAATGGACCTATTTTCTATACACAAAACAGAATCGGAAAAAATGGAAAAATCTTTAAAATGTATAAATTCAGAACAATGAATGTAAATGCAGACGAAGAACTTGCAAATATTTTAAAAGAAAATGAAAAGAAAAGAGAAGAATTTAAAAAATATAAAAAATTAAAAGATGACCCAAGAATTACAAAAACAGGAGCTTTCTTAAGAAGGACAGGCTTAGATGAACTACCTCAAATGATTAATGTATTTTTTGGTCAGATGAGCATAGTAGGACCTAGACCATATCTTCCAGAAGAACAAGAAGAAATGGGTACATATTATACATATATAATTCAACACAAACCAGGAATTACTGGAATTAGCCAAATTTCTGGAAGGACAAGCATGGATTTTGTAGACAGAATGGATATGGATCTTAGATATCATTATAGAAAAAATTTCTTGTTAGATGTAAAAATTGCATTAATTACAATGCTTGTTACTTTAAGAAATAGAGATACATATAGTGGTGTTGGAACACAAGTTAACGATTTAGCAGGTTCAATCGCTAAAAACTTAACTTTATTTGTAAAAAGATTGATTGATATTTGCGGAGGGCTTGTTGGAACAATTTTATTATTACCAGTAACAGCTATCGTTGCAATTGCTAGTATTGTTTGCAATGATAAAGGACCTTTGTTTTTTACGCAAGACAGAATTGGAAAAAACGGAAAAGCTTTTAAGCTATATAAATTTAGAACTATGGTTGTAGATGCAGATGAAAAGTTATATGAGCTTCTAAAAAAAGATGAAAAAGCAAGAGAAGAATATAATTTAACTAAGAAATTAAAAAATGATCCTAGAATTACAAAGTTAGGAAAGTTTTTAAGAAAAACAAGTATAGATGAATTGCCACAATTGATAAATGTTTTAAAAGGTGATATGAGTTTAGTTGGTCCTAGACCATATTTACCAAGGGAAAAAGAAGATATGGGAGTTTTTTATAAAGATATCATAAAAACAAAACCTGGTATTACTGGATTATGGCAAATAAATGGAAGAAGCAATACAACCTTTGAAGAAAGAATGAAATTTGATTTACAATATAATGACGAATTTTCAGTTCCAAAGGATATAGAAATTTTACTTAAAACTGTTATTTCTGTAGTAAAAAAAGAAGGAGCAGCATAAATAAGTGAAGACCTTGCTTCTTTAAAGAAGCAAGGTTTTTTTGTAAATTAAAATAATAAAATTTTTGTAACAATTAGATTAAAAGAATTTATAAATATTGAAATAAAAGTACGATTAATGATATACTTTTAAAGTAAAATATTATAAGAGAGGGAATATGCAAAGAAAAAAAATTTTACATATAGTTGAAGCTTTTGGTGGAGGAATTTTCTCTTTTTTAGTAGATTTAGTTAATAATACAGAAAAAGATATGGATATAATTATAGCATATGGTATTAGAAATGAAACACCAGAAGATTTTAAAAAATATTTTTCAAATAGAATACAGTTTGTAGAAATTAAAAATTTTACAAGAAGTATAAATTTAAAAAAGGATATAAAATCTCTAAAAGAAATTAGAAATGTTATAGAAAAAGAGCAACCAGATATTATTCATTTACATTCATCAAAAGCTGGTATTTTAGGAAGACTAGCTACAAATTGTAGAAAAAGAAAGGTTTTATATAACCCACATGGTTTTTCTTTTCTTATGCAAGATAGTTCTAAACTAAAAAGAATTATATATTGGCTAATAGAAAAAATTTTTACATTAAAAAATTGTACTATTATAGGGTGTTCAAAAGGTGAATATGAGGAAGCATTAAAATTAACAAAAAATTCAATATGGATTAATAATGGTATTGATATAAATAAATTAAAAGAAGAAACAATGGGATTAAGAAAAAAAGAAATAGATTTTAATAACTTAAAGATTTGCACAGTAGGAAGAGCTGGATATCAAAAAAATCCAAAACTATTTAATGAAATTGCAAGTAATTTTCCAGATTTGCGATTTACTTGGATAGGTGATGGAGAATTAAAGTCTGAATTAACAAGCAAGAATATTGAAGTAACTGGTTGGAAAAAAAGAAAAGAAGTTTTAAAAATTTTGAATGAAAATGATATATTTATTTTAACATCACTTTGGGAAGGATTACCAATTTCTTTATTAGAAGCAATGTATATGCAAAAAATTTGTATAGTAAGTGATTGCATTGGAAATAGAGATGTTATACAAAATGGAGAAAACGGATTTATCTGTAAAAAAAGTATTGAATTTAAAAATATAATTAAGTCTATAAAAAATAGCGATAATAATAAATTTGCTACGTTAACGATAAAGGCTAATAATGATATAATACAGAATTATAATATGACTGTAATGACTAATGATTATTTAAAATTTTATATGGGGGAATAATTTAAATGAATAGAAAAGTTGGAATTGTTTCATGTTACTTTAAACATAATTATGGAAGTATGTTACAAGCGTACGCAACACAAAAAATTCTAGATGATATGGGAATTGAAAATGAAACAATCAATATAGATAAAAATATTGATTTTAAAAATGGAAAGAAAAAATATTATTTAGGACAAATTTTAAATTTTTCTTTTATAAAAACAAAATTTGGAATGTTAAAGTTAAAGCTCGATAAGAAATTGAATAAAGATTTAGGAAATAATATTAAGATTAGAGATAAGAAGTATGATGAGTTTATATCAAATTTTAATTTGACGAAGCCTTATGAAACATATAATGAATTGACAGAAATGTGTGAAAAAAACTATACTAGTGTATTAGTGGGAAGTGATCAATTATGGTTACCAGTAAATGTAGTAGCTGATTATTATACTTTGAGTTTTGTTCCAGAAAAAATTAATAAAATATCTTACTCTACTAGTTTTGGTTTTTCTAAAGTTCCAAAAAAATATGAAAATAAATATAAGCAGTTCTTAAATAGAATAAATTTTTTATCAACTAGAGAAAAAACAGGAGTACAAATAATAGAAGAGTTAACAGGTAGAAAAGCAGAACTTGTTTGTGATCCAACACTGTTGTTTAATAAGGATGAATGGATGGCTATTCAATCAAAAGATAGATTGATTAAAGAAAAATATATTTTATGCTATTTTTTAGGTAAGAATGTGGAACATAGAAAATTTGCTGAAAGGTTAAGAGAAAAAACAGGATGTAAAATAGTTTCTTTAAATCATGCTGACGAATATGTAAAATATAGTGATATTTTTGCAGATTATATACCATATGATGTAGGACCATCAGAATTTTTAAATTTAATAAGAAATGCAGAATATGTTTGTACAGATTCATTTCATGGAACTGTTTTTTCTTTAATTAATAATGTAAAGTTTTTTACTTTTAGAAGGTATAATAATAAATCAAAGATTTCTACAAATTCTAGATTAGATTCATTATTAGAAATTGTTAAGTTAAAGGAAAGATTATTAATTGGAAACGAAAATATTGAGAAAGAATTAAAAAAAGAAATTGATTTTAATACCGTTAATATTGAATTAGAAAAATTCAGAAATGCATCAAAAGAGTTTTTAAAAAATGCGATTAGGTAGGTATGAGTAGATAATATGAAAAAAGATGTTTCATTACAAATTATAAGAATAATTTCATGCTTATGGATAATATTATGCCATTTAGTACAAGAAACAAATAATAAATATATAGTTTTTACATCTCAGTTCTTTAATGTTGGTGTGTATATATTTTTATTTTTATCAGGATATTTATATGGTAACAAAAAAATTGATAATCCAATTAAATGGTATTGTAAAAGATTTATAAAATTAATGATTCCAATATATATTTTTTTAATTCCAGTATTTATGATATATGCATATGATGAAATATTTGAATTTAAATACATCTTTATTCATTTGTTTAATTTGCAAAAAATATTTGGTACAGGAATAGGATTGGAACATTTATGGTTTATGACTGTAATTATGTTTTGCTATCTGATAACACCAATATTATCAAAATTAAAATATAAAAATTATACTATAATTATACTACTTGTATTAATATCAATGTTTATTTGTTATATTAATATTAATTTGGGACAAATATTGTTATATATGTGTACATACATTTTTGGATATATATATAAGAATAAAAAAGAAATATCTTTTAATAATTTTTTAGGAATGATTATGATATTTGCTATTATTGCTATTCGTGTGTTAGGAAGACAGTTATTTGATCAAACTATTTTATATAATCAAATAATTGTAAGCATTACACATATGATTCTTGCTTTATTAATAATATTATTAATAAAAAAGATAGTAAATAATTGCAAAATTTCAAATTTTTCTTTTATAAATCACCTAGATAGTATTAGTTATTATGTTTATATATGTCACTATATATTTGTTGTAGGTCCTGTAAGATTGGTAAATGAAAAGCATTTTATATTAAGTTCGTTATGCGTAATAATAGTTACTTATATATCAGCTTTAATTTTGCAAAAACTTTCTAATAAGGTGATTGCATTTACAGAAAAAATAAAATATTTTCAATAAATTTATAATTTATTAAATTAAAACTATAAAATATTATAATTAATAAAAATAGAACTTTTATAAAAGGAGTTACATTATGATAGAGATAAAGAAAAAATCTGAATGTTCAGGATGTACAGCTTGTGCAAGTATCTGTCCAAAAAAATGTATAAAGATGAAAGAGGATGAAGAAGGTTTTTTATATCCAAATGTAGACAAAAATATATGTATTAATTGTGGATTATGTGAGAAAGTATGTCCAGTAAAAAATTATAAAGAAAATGAAAAGAAAAAACATGCCTACATTTTTCAACATAAAGATGATAATGTGCGTAGACAAAGTACATCAGGAGGAGCTTTTACAGCTATTTCAGAATATATATTAGAACATAATGGAATAGTTTATGGAGCAGTATTTGATGAAAATTATAATGTAATTCATAAAGGTATAGATAAAAAAGAAGAACTTTATAGATTCAGGAATAGTAAATATGTTCAAAGTAATCCAAAGGCAACTTTTAAAGAAGTAAAAGATAATTTAGAAAAAAATAGATATGTTTGTTATAGTGGAACATCTTGTGAAATTGAAGGTTTGAAAAACTATTTGCAAAAAGATTATGATAATTTAATTTTAGTTGATGTTGTTTGTAGAGCAGTACCTTCTCCACTAATATGGAAAAAATATTTAAATTTAAGAAAAAAACAATATAAAGATATAAAAACCATATTGTTTAGAGATAAATATTATGGATATAAATATTCTAATTTTAGTATTTATAATAAAAATAATGACAAAAAGCAAGAATATCATCAAGGTGTAGATTCTGATCCATATTTGAGAGCTTTTTTTTCAAATATATGCGATAGACCATCTTGCTATGAATGTAAATTCAAAAAAATAAATAGAGAAAGTGATATAACTATTTGGGATTGTTTTGAGGTAGAAAAATATGATAAAGATTTTGATGATGATAAAGGAACCACAAGAATATTAACGAATTCAAAAAAAGGTGAAGAAGTGATAAAAAACATTTCAGAAAGCAATAAAATTAAGGAAATTGATGTAAAGCAAGCAACAGATGGATTTTTAGCAATGTTTCAACCGGTTAAATATAATACAAATAGAAATCAATTTTTTAAAGATGCTAATAGTTTATCAGATGAAGAATTGTTTAAAAAATATTTTCCAGATAATTTTAAAGTAAAGCTAGAAAGAAATGCAAGAAAGATTTTATTAAAAACAGGATTATATAAGAAAATTTTAAGTATAGGTAAGAAAATAAGGAAAAGAGATTAATGGAAGAAAAAATAAATGTGTTATATTTTGTGGATAGAATGCTTAGAGGTGGCATACAGACTTTTGTAATTGAAAATATAAAGCATATGAATAGAGATAAGTTGCAAATTGATTTTTTATTATTAGATGATGGTGAAAATTATACAAAAGAAGAAAATGAACTTATAAAATTAGGATGTAATGTATACAAATTAGATGGAATATGGATAAGAAATATAATGGATTTTAGAAAATATAAATTAAAATTAAATGAATTCTTTTCTAAACATAATAATTATAAAATAGTACATTTACATTCTTCGAGTAAAAATTATTTAGTTTTAAAAGTCGCTAAACAATATAAAATTCCAATAAGAATTGCGCATTCTCATAATATAGATTTTCAAACTAAAAATCCAATAAAAAAATTATTAGGTGATATTTTAAAGATACCATTAAAGTATTATGCAACTGATTATTTTGCTTGTAGTAAATTAGCTGGAGAATGGCTTTTTGGAAAAAAAATAATTAATGGAAAAAATTTTCATATAATACATAATGCTGTAGATTTAAAAAAGTTCAAATTTAATATAAATGATAGAAATAAAATAAGAAAGGAATTAAATATATCAGATGAGGATTTAGTAATAGGTCATGTAGGAAGATTTACTACTCAAAAAAATCATAAGTTTTTAATAGATATTTTTTATGAAATATATCTTCAAAATAGTAATTCAAAATTAATTTTAATAGGAAAAGGAAAAAAGGAAGAAGAAATATATAAGAAGGTATCTAAATTGGGTTTGCAAAAAAATGTTATATTTGAAGGATTTAAATTCAACGTAAACGAATATATGAGTGCAATGGATATTTTTGTATTCCCATCATTATATGAAGGATTAGGATTAGTATTAATTGAAGCTCAAGCTAATGGATTAAAATGTTTTACTTCAAAAAATGTAGTACCATTAGAAGCTAAAGTTAGTAACTCATTAGAATATATAGAGCTAAATAAATCACCACAATATTGGGCTAGTGAAATATTGAAAGTTAATTCAAGTAGAACAGATAATTATAAAGAAATAATAAACAAAGGATATGATATAGAAGATACAGCTAAGTTTTTAGAAGACTTCTATATAAGAAAGGATGCAATATATGAGGATAGTTTATGACAAAAAAAATCTTGTTATAAAAAGAGCTTTCATAATAATATTTTACTTTTTTTTAGTTATAGTTGCAAAAGTAGTAAGATATACAGTCATGAAAGAAAGCCTAGTTGATGCTAGTATTGGTCATGAAATGTTAGAAGATATAATAAATTCTGAACATTTAAAATTTAGCATTTCTTCTGAAGAGTCAATGGCAACAACAAATGCGTCTACTTTTTTTAAAATCATTAATATATTTAACTTTAATACTTATATACAATTTGAAATATATATAACAATTATTTGGAATTTAATTTTGTTGGTTATATTATTAGGTATAAAAAAAGAATTAAGTTTAGGTCAAGGATTGCTTGTAATACTGACTATTTTAGTTTCGAATATTTTTAATTTTAATTTAGCTAAAGAGCCTATACAAATGCTATATTTTATAGTTATTTATTATATTATAATATCGAGTAATATTAGCATAAAAAAGAAGTTTATCTTATCATTATTAGTTATTTTATTTTCTGCAGTAACTTATAGGTTATATTATTTATTAATAATTTTCTTTACTATATGTGTATATTTTTTATGCAATATTTTTATTATAAACAAGAAAAAAGTTAAATTTCAAGATATTTTATTATTAATAGCATTTATTGGTCTAGCTTATTACATATTGTTAAATATTGCTAAGATAATTTTACCAGAACAATATTCTGAATTGTTAAGAGTAAGACTTAGAGTAGGAGAAGCAACTTCTAATATGACTACTATTATTCCAGGATCTTCGACTAATTTAGTATTATTTATTATTGATTATTTATTAATGATTATAAGAATGTTAATACCAATAGAATTATGTTCATTAGGAGTTAAGTATTTCGCTTTTGTTATATATCAAATATTAATTACTTATTTTCTTATTAGAGCTTTAAAAAGTATAAGAACAAATGAAAAATATAAGAATTATGCATTATTTATATTTATAGGATTTATATTAGCATCAGCAACTTTTGAACCGGATTTTGGTTCTTGGGTTAGACACGAAGCAGTAACTGCACCAATAATTTTTATAATAGCTGATATAAAAAAACAAAAAGAGAAAGGACAAGTTCAAAATGAAAAAAATATTGAAAATACTTGAAAAAGTAATAGGTAAATTAACTCAAGTATTAAAATTTCCTTCAATAAAGTTAGATGAAGAAACTGCTACAGATATTATTAGTGAGAATTATAAGCCAAGAGACGCTCTATTTAACAAGAGTGATATTGTAAATAAAGAAATAGATTTAAAACTTGATTTATCTATAATAGTTCCTGTATATAATTCTGAAAAATATTTAAGTACTTGTTTAGATTCAATAGTAAATCAAAAAACAAAATTTAACTATGAAGTTGTTTGTATAAATGATGGTTCAAAAGATAATTCAATAAATATTCTAGAAGACTATCAAAAAAAATATAATTTTATAAAAATTATTTCGCAAGAGAATGGTGGTATCAGTTCCGCAAGAAATACCGGTATTAATAATGCAAGTGGAAAGTATTTTGGCTTTATAGATAATGATGATAAGATTTCAGAAAATTATGTAGAAAGTTTAATGAATAGAGCATACGAAAAAAATGCTGATATCGTAAAATGTAATTTCATAAATTTTGACGGAGAAAATCGGAAACTTATTAGGAAAAGAAAAACATGAAGATATATCAATTAAAGGAAATATGGGATTAAGAATATTAGAATTTAAAGGATTTATTTGGGGAGGAATAATAAAAAGAAATTTATGGGAAAATTTTAGATTTCCTATTGGCTTTTGGTATGAAGATGCTATTACTAGAATTGTATTAATGAGAAAATGTCAGCAATTTGAATACATTAATGAAGATTTATATTATTATAATATCCACCAAAATAATGCTTCTAAAAAAATATGGAGTAAACAGAGTGTTAAATCTTTAGACCAGTTTTTTCTTATTAAAAAATTAGTAGAATTTGATAGAAGTATAGGAATAGAAGATGATAATGCTTTATTTCAAATTTTATTGTATGAATTTGGTCCTGTATTATATTATAGAACAAGAAAATTACCACAAAAGTTAAGAAAAAGTATATTTGTAATGGCAAAAAAACTATTGGAAAGTATAAAAACAGATAGCTTTGTAGAATATAACAAAGATTTTAAATTATTAAAAAATGCTTATGATAGAAATGATTATAATTTATGGAAACTAATATCAATATACATGATGTTAAATGTTAAAATAAAAAATATAGGATAGGGTGAATATGTCAAGAGTTAAAGTAGGAATTCAAAATATTGTTGTAGCTTTTATAGGACAGTTTGTAGGAATTTTATCAAATTTTATTAGTAGAATTATTTTTGTAAAAATATTTACTAGTGAATATTTAGGCTTAAATGGTTTATTTACCAATATTTTATCTATGTTATCTTTAGCTGAGTTAGGTTTTGGAACAGCAATTACATTTAGTTTATATGAACCATTAGCTAAAAAAGATAAAGAACAAATAAAGAGCATAATGTCTCTGTTTAAAAAGATTTATAGAATTGTAGGATTTGCAATACTATTTATAGGAGCTTTATTAACACCTTTTTTATCTTTTTTTATAAAAGAAATACCTGATATTGATAATATAGAATTAATATATATTTTATTTGTTATTAATACAGCTTTTTCATATTTTTATTCATATAAAAGAACACTAATAATAGCAGATCAAAATAGATATATAGCAACAATATATCGATATACTTGTTATGTAATGATGAATATTTTACAAATTATAGTCATATTAATTACTAAAAATTATATATTATATTTATTGACACAAATATTATTTACTGTTATAGAGAATATTCTTATTTCTAAAAAAGCAAATAAAATGTATCCATATTTAAAAGATAAAAAGATTAGTCCTATAACTAACGATGTAAAGAAAGATATTGTAAAAAACACAAAAGCAATGATGATGAATAAAATTGGTAGTATAGTTGTAAGTTCTACGGATAGTATAATAATATCTAAATTTCTCGGATTGGTAGCTACAGGAATATATTCAAATTATTCACTTATAACACAAGCATTGAAAATAATAACAGACCAAATATATAATTCATTGGCTGCAAGTATAGGAAATTTATGTGCTAGTAAAAATGAAGAATATCAATATAATATTTTTAAAAGAATGAATTTTATGACTTTTTGGATTTTTTATTTTTCTTCAATATGCTTAATGACTTTATTGAGTACATTTATAACTTTATGGCTTGGGGCAGATTATCTATTTTCAGAACTTACAACATTAATGATTGTAACAGTTTTTTATATAACAGGTATGAGAAGACCAGTAGTTACATATCGTGAGGCAAAAGGAATTTTTTATAAAGATAGATATAAATCAGTTTTAGAGGCTATATCTAATTTAGTAATTTCTATTATTTTAGTTCAAAAATACGGTGTTGTAGGTGTATTTTTAGGTACAATAATAAGTTCCTTAATTTTTTGTGTATGGATTGAAGCTTTAGTTTTATTTAAAGATGGATTTAATATAAATCCAATATATTATTTTAAAGAATATTTGAAATATACACTATTTACAATTTTAGTTGGACTAATAGTTTATTATATATGTTATTTTATAAAAGTTGATAATTTAATTATACTTTTATTAGTAAAGCTTTTTATATGTATTACTATACCGAATATAATATTTTATATTGTTTTTAGAAAAAATGATGAATTCAAATATTTCAAGAACTTATTAAAGGATATTTTAAGTAAATTAACAAAAAAGATATTTAAAAACGGAGATATATTAAATGAAAGATAATGTATTAAAAAGAAATTCTAGTTTAGAATTATTACGAATAATTTGTATATTTTTGATAATTTTACATCATTATTCTATTCATGGAGAATGGGGAGATTTTACATATAACAATTTGTCTGCTAATGTTGTATTTGTTCAACTTTTACAAATTGGTGGAAAAATGGCTTGTAATATTTTTTTAATTATTACTGGATATTTTATGGTAAAATCTAAAGTAAATTACAAGAAGATTATATTATTAATTTTAGAAATGATATTTTATTCTATTTTAATAACATTAGTATTTTGTGGAATTGGTGTTATTAAAATCGATTTTAAAATATTATTAAAAAGCATATTTCCATTTTTTTGGGGAAATTGGTTTATAATATACTATATTATATTATATTTATTAATTCCTTTTTTAAATTCTTTAATAGAAAGACTTGATAAAAAAACATTTAAAAAAATGATTATATTATTATTTGTTATATATAGTATAATACCAACTTTTACAAATAGAGCATGGTATTTTAGCCCAATAGATAACTTTTTAGTTATGTATTTTATAGGTGCGTATATAAGGGTTTATAATATTGAATTTAAGAAAAAATATAATAACTATATAGGAATTATATTAAATTTAGGTATGTTAATCTTGTCAGTTATTTTTATAGATATATTAGGATATTTTTTGAAATTAGATATACTAATAAAAAATGCATGTTATTTTGGAAGTGAGTATTCATTCTTAAGTATTATAGGAGCTATTTTTATTTTTATATTATTTAAAAATATACATATAGAATCTAAAATAATAAATTGGATAGCTTCTTCTACATTAGGAATATATTTAATTCATGATAACGAAATTGTTAGAGATTATTTCTGGAATATATTTTATCCAAATAAAATGTATTTAAATGATAATATTTTTATTCATGCTATTTTAAAATGTTTATTAATTTTTATTATTTGTTTACTTATCGATAAAATTAGAATATTAATATTTGAAAGAAACATTAAGAAATATATAGATAAAAAATATGAAAAAGTTGCAATAAAATGTAAAAAAATATATAATAAATATGTAAATATATAATTTATATTATAGGGATAGGAGTATTAGAAATGAAAAAAAGTTTAAAAATCTTTTTAATTGTATTAGCTATAATTTTAATACTATTAATTATAATAGGAATAATAGCTTTTGTATTTGTAAAAGATAAGTTAAATAAAATTAATTATGAAGATTTAAATGTTTCAGATTTAAGTGGAAATCAAAATCTAATTAATGATATAAATTCTATAGAGGGTGTAGATATTACGCAAGAAGAATTTGATGAGATTAAAACAATTGCAATCTTTGGTTCTGATTCTAGAAATATAGAAGATACTTATGATAATGGTAGAAGTGATTGCATTATAATAGCTACAATCAATCCAACAACAAAAAGTATCAGTTTAGTTTCAATTCCAAGAGATACATATGTAAATGTTCCAGGATATGGAAAAACAAAAATAAACCATGCTTTTGCTTATGGTCAAGAACAACTATCAATAAAAACAATTAATGAAAATTTTGGATTGAATATTTCAGAATATGTAACAGTAAGCTGGGAGGCTGTGGTAAATGTTGTTGATTTAGTAGGGGGTATAGATTTAGAGATAAGTGAAGCCGAAAAAGACTATATAAATAGAGGAGTAGATGCACAAGCCCAAAAATTTAATAAAGATAATAGTAAACTAACTTCATCTGGAAAAGTTCATTTAAATGGTATTCAAGTATTAACTCACTGTGGAAATAGATATGTAGGTAACAATGATTTTGCAAGAGCAGAAAGACAAAGAACTGTAATTACAACACTATTACAAGTTATTTCACAAAAAAGTGTAACAGAAATTAATAAAATAATAGATGAATTTTTACCTTACGTAAAAACTAATATAGATGTTGTTAAATATTCAAGTTATATTCCAGATGTATTAAAGTACAAAAATGAGTATTTAGGAAATATAACTTCAGCACAAGTGCCTTCATTAGAAGATGCATCAGGGCAATACATAGGTGGAATATACTATTTCGTTCCAAGTAGCTACGAAAAATGTAAACAAGATTTTATAAAGTATTTGTATGGAAATAATTAGTATTTAATAAAATTAAAATCAATGAACATATAAACTTCTTCATATAAAAGTGGAGAAGTTTTATTTTTTAGTAAATATTAAGTTGAAAATAAATTTTCAATATGCTATTATATTTATAGATAAATTATTTGGATTTATAAGGAACTAAAGACATAAAAGAGGTGATAAATATAGAAAATTTTGATAAATGGGAACGTGAAGATAGAATAGTTGGTTCTGGAAAAGGAAAAAAAGTATGGCTAATAAATCCTAAAAATCCAAATAAACAAGGTTGGTTTAAATATGTAAAGAAAACAAGAAGAAAAACAGAAAATGGTGATTATGAAGAATTTAATTCTTACGAAAATTTTTCTGAAAAATTAGCAGAATTAATAGCTAATACAATAGGAATAAAAAATGCACATATAGATATTGGAGTATATCAAAATGAACTAGGGTGTTTAAGTTACAATATAAATAAACAAATGGAAGAAGCTGTATCTTTAATTACTAAAAAATATCCTAAATATAATGAAAAAACATTATATGATGAACAAAATAAAATATACTATTCAATAAAAATGATACTAAACTCTTTAAACAACAAAAGATTGGAAAAAGAATTTCTAAAAGTTTTAATTTTCGATTATATAATTGGCAATACAGATAGACATTCAAATAATTGGGCTATTATAAGAAAGGAAGATAACGATATAGAAATAGCTCCTTTATATGATAATGGTTCAGCTTTATGTGCATATATATGAAGAAGATATAGAAAGATATTTTAAGAAAGATATTTTGCCTTTAGAAAGCTTAGTTAGAACAAAGTCAAAAAGTATGATTAAAATTAATGAAAAAGATAAAAAAAGACCTATGCATATAGATGTTATTAAATATTTGTATAGCAATTATTATCAAGAAACAAAAGAGTTTGTAGAATTTGTTTTAAAAGTGTTAGACGAAAATAAAATTAATGAGTTAGTAAATCAAATTGAAGGTATTTCATATAATAGAAAAAGATTGATAAAAAAATTCTTAAATATTAAAATTGAAGATTTAAGAAATGTTTATAAAAGTGGGTGATAAGATGAGATTTTTTAACAAAGATTATATATATTTAGTTTGGCAAAATCCAAAAACTAGAAGTAAGACAGTAGTAGGCTTATTAAAAAGAAATGGAAAGTTTGAGTTTAAATATACAAACGCAGCAAAACAAGCTCAAAAAGAAGGCTTTAAATTATTACTTGCTTTTCCAAAAATAGATAAAAAATATACAAATGAAAATATGTTTCCCGTATTTTCAAGCAGAATACCTAGTAAGAATAGAGTTGATATAGATGAGATTTTAAAAAGATACAATATGGCAGAGTATAATGAATTTGAATTGTTGAAAAGAAGCGGTGCAAAAACACCATTAGATACACTAGAATTTATTGATCCAATTGTTAATTTAAAAGAACCAAATTTAGTAAGAGATTTTTTTATTGCGGGAACAAGATATCATTGTATAAGAGAATACCATAATGATATAAATATTGGAGATGAAGTTATTTTATATCCAGATGAGAAAAATGAATTTGATAGGTATGCTATAAAAATGTTGATTAAAGATGAATTTGTTGGATTTGTACCAAAATATTATTCTAAAGAGATTAGCTTGTTTTTAAAACAGAAAAGAAAATATTCATGCAAAATTATTAATAAAAATAATAATTATGATAATTGTGATGAATGTATAAGAGTAAGATTAATATTAAATTGCGTTAATTAATAGAAATAGAATTTAGTAAATAGTTAAGAATTAATAGAAGCTTGGAGTGATTTTATGAGACCAAAAGCTACAAATGTATTACCAAAAGAAGATTATATGTTATTAGTAGAATTCGATAATGGTGAAAGGAAAGTTTTTGATGTAAAACCATATCTAAACAAAAAAGCTTTTGAGAAACTAAAAGATATTAATGAATTTAAAAAAGTAAAAATAAGTGGTTTATTAATTAGATGGGAAAATGGAGCTGATATTTGCCCAGATGAATTATACAATTTAAGTAAAAATGAATTTTAATAGATATAAACTTCTTCATATAAAAGTGGAGAAGTTTTATTTTTTTATTTTGAAATGATACTTGCTTTTAATAAATATATATTATAATATCAACGTATATAAATAGACTAAAGAATGTTATATAACTAAATGCTATAAATGAATAAGATACATGTGAAACTATTTTTGAGGTAACTATGCAAGAAATATTTGATAATATATTAGAAGCAATTAAATATGCAGATCCAAGTTTTCCAATAGAAAACATATTAAATGGAAAAATTGCAGTTAGAGTAAATAGATTCAATGCTATTGAAATAGATGGAAAAATATTTGCTTTAAGAGATAGTAGTATTATGCAGCCAAATTTTTTTAGAGGAGAGAAAAAAATATATCCGTCAATTCTTCCAAGTATGTATAGAACAAATGATAGCACAGATATATTAATATCTAAATTAAAAATAAAACAATTTGAAAGTACTTTAAAAAATTTTCCTAGAATTATCGACGATTTAAATAGTGATGCAGATGTAGATTTTATAGCATTAGCTCAACATTATGGATTAAATACAAATTTAATAGATATAACTTCTAATATTTTAGTTGCAGCCTTTTTTGCAACAAATAATTGTGATGAAAATTATTCTGTACAAGAAGAAGGGATTGGAGTTTTAAAAGTGTTTCCAACAGCTTATATGTTTGAAAATGGAACTTTAAATAAAAATAGTAGATTTCATTTTGAAGGAATACAACCTTTTAGAAGACCAGCTATTCAAAATGCACTTGGTTTTGAAATAAAAGAAAATGAAAATATAGATTATATGTTTTCAAGTGTTAAATTTAAACACAATAAAAAATATAATGAATTGATAAGAAAACAATTTTGCTATGAAAAACAATGTATATTATTTCCAAATGAATTAGTTTCAAATATAGCAACTAAAATAAAACTATCACAGAAAATATCTAAAAATGTAGTAGAAGAGTTTTGTATAGAAAATAATTTAAATATAGAGGATATAAAAAATAAATTGAAAGGTAAAATAAGAATTGTTGCATATCCTGTTATAAAAATTGGAAATAGAGAGAAAGAAATTTATTATAAAGAACTTCAAAAAAATAATTATAATATAGTTTCAAGATTAATATATAAAGCTAAATAATAAAATATATTATGTTTTAAGAGCAAATATAAATAAAAATCATATATAGATTGGAGAAAAAATATGAAATATAAACTAATATCTATGGATTTTGATGGCACTCTTTTAACAAGCGACAAACAAATTACTAAGAGAACAAAAAATGTATTATTTAAATGTAAAAATAATGGCTATATTATTGTAGGAGTAACTGCGAGAAACTTATCTAGTATAAATAGTGTATGCGATATTAATATGTTTAATTACCTAATTATAAATAATGGTGCTTACATTTATGATGTGAAAAATAAAAATGGAATTACCAGAAGCAGTATTGATAGAGAAACTGCAAATAAAATTACAAATAAATTTAAAGATATTGCACAAGAAATAGACTATTGTACACTAGATAAATACTATATATACAAAGGAACACCAGAAAAAGATATAGATTATAGAGTTTCAATAAATAGCATTGAAGAAATAAAAGAAACAATATCAAGAATGAATGTTTTTCTTAAAAGTGATAAAGAAATACAAGAAGGAAAAGAATTTGTAAGAGAAAATTTCAGTAATCTTAATGTATTTGAAATGTTAGATACAGATAATAATAGAGCAAATAAGTGGATATCAATAAATTCTAATGTAACTGATAAATTTAAAGCTTTAGAAACATTATGTTCAAAATTAAATATAGATATAAGTGAAACTGTATTTTTTGGAGATAGTACAAATGATTTACCAGTAATTAGTAAGGTTGGAATAGGAGTCGCAATGGGAAATGCACTAGAAGAGGTTAAAAAGAAAGCAAAAGAGATAACTCTATCTAATGACAAAGACGGAATTGCTGTATTTCTAGAGAAGATTATTGAAATAAACATTAAATAATTTGATTATAAAGAATTTAAAATAATTAATTTTTTATAAATTAATAAAAAGTAGTTGATTTTTTAAAGAAAAAGTATTATACTACAAAAAATTACTTATAAGTAATATTGAGATTTAATATACTAATAAAGGGGAAAAATAATATGAAAAGTAATTTATTTGATTCATATAGTGTAGATATTAAAGAGTCAACGGAAATAAATGAATTATTAGACTATACAGATGTATTAGTAGAGATAGCCAAAGAATTAATTAATTATAGGAAAAAGAACAATTTAACACAAAAAGAATTAGCTGAAAAATTAAATATGAATCAAACAATGATATCAAAGCTTGAGAGCGGAAATTATAATGCAACATTTAAGATGCTTTTAAAAATTTCTTACTCCTTAGAAAAAAACTCTAATATATTTTTAGAAATTTTACAAAAAATAAGAACTAATTTAATAGAAAAAGAAAACTATAAAAATAAAAAATTAAATATAGTTTATAAATATCAAATGGAAAATAAAGATTATTTGAAATTAATAAAATATGATGAAGTAATAGAAGAAGATACAAAACAAAATTATAAGATAGGATAGGTAAAAAATGAAGATAAATATGCAGATGATTGATAAATATGTAAAAGAATATAATTTTATTGTTAATAGAAAGATTTTACCGAATGAAAATTTGAAGTTTGAAGGTAAGTTAGATTATAGACAAATGAAACCAGAAGAAAAAGAAAATAATATTGTTGTTGGAATAGAATTACAAAGCAATATAAGTATATGTGATGAAAATAAAGTTGAATTAGGAAAAATTAATTTGTGTATGAGGGGAACTTTTATTTTCAATAAAGGAATAACAGAAGATGAAATGAAAAAAAGGTTATCGATTAATGGAGCAGCGGTATTATATCAAGAGATGAGAGCCTTTATTACTGCGAATACAGCATTAAGTTCTGTACCTAATGTTATTCTTCCAATGGTAAATTTCGTTGAACAATAAACACTAATTTTAATCTTAATAAACTCTTAAGAATTATCTAAAAACTCACAAAAACACCAGAATAGAAGCATTTCTGGTGCTTTTAAAATTATAAAGCATAGAAAAAACGAAATAAAACGATTAAAACTAATTATTTTCAAAGAAAAAGATTATACCAAAATGATAAAGTTTGAAAAATTGGAAAAATTTGATAAAAATTAGCCTATAATTCGAATTGATTTTTTTGCAAAAACACAGTATGATACATTTTGTAGGATAGCCTAAAATTTTAAAAATGCCTATTTTTAAAGTTTTATATGTATTATTAAGATACTAGTTTGGCTACTTACAAAATTTAAAACAGGAGTCTTTTTTATGAGAAAGAAGAAAAAAGTGAAACCCCGAACGCAGGTTTATGCAAACATAAATCGCTTAAAAGTTAATGCGTTCAAATATTATAATAAAGAAATGGAGGAAACAACAAAAAAGTTTAGAAACAAAAATAAAAATGCTTTCGATATCAATTTTTATTTATTTCAAAGCATAAAAGAAAAAACAAAATTATTTGATAAAATTTTTGAATTAGCATATTTCTACGATAGAAACTTTACAGGAAATAAAGATTTTATGCATATACCAAACATAAAACAAATAATGCAAAATGTATACAAATATCCTGTAATACTTGCTACTCAGTCAAATGGCTTAGAAGAAGAAATTGTTGGAGCAACTACAGTAAAAATAGAAAGAAATAAATCTATTTTAAAGAATCCATATTTTCCTACTAAGGATGAAACTGTTCTAACTATTACAGGCGTTTTAACAAAGCAAAATGTAGTTGATATTTTTGGAAATAGAGTAAAAGGAATTGGAAGAGAATTATTTAAATCTGCTATAAGAGCTGCATACGAAATTAACAAAACAGAAAATATAAGACTTATTTCAGAAATAGATTGTAGAAATCAAAATAGTTTAAAAGCAATTAGCTCTGCTGTTCGAGAGTTACAATCAGAAGGAATAAACATTAATTTAAGTATGCCAGGTTACTATGAAATTATAAATATGGAAGGTAACCTTACAGAAGCACCAACTTTTATTGTTGAAGTAGATTTAAATGCTTCAAAACAATTAGATAATTCAAATATTTTATTTTCTTATTTAAATTGTAAAAATAATGAATTGTTTTCAGATTTAAGCTTAGTATTAGAAAAAGCAACTACAGAAATAAAACAATATACTACAAAGGCAAATGAAAATATAGTATGCTACCATCAAATAGCTCCAATAAACGCTTTAAATATAGAGTTAGCAGTTGGAAATACAGCTATGGGAAATAGAAGAATGCCAGCACTTGCTGGTGTAGAGTTTGAGTTTGTACATGCTTAAAATAGAATATAATTTATAGAAGAGAGAGATTGATATGAAACTTGAAAAATATAGTATAAAAATTGAGAGAGAAGCATTAAGAATAAATAATAGAAATAGTAAATCACAGAAAAGCTTTCCAAAGGCTTTTGGAAGCAAGGATACAAATATGTTTATTTCATCAGACGAAGATGATGCAATTTTAGAAATAAGTACACCTATGGAAAATAGTATTGCAGAGGCTTATAACAAATTTGAAGAAATAATGAATGTTGTTATAGAAGAACTTTACAAAATCCAAGAATATATTTGGCCTTCTAGTAATTGGAAGGAACGTGCAGAGGAAACTTATGCAAAAATTACAATAGATATAGATGAAGAATTTTATGAACAAATGAAAGAAATAAATTCGAAATTGCCAGCTACTTTGGAGGAAGCATATTTAAAGATTAAAGAGCAATTTTTAGAAAAAGCTACTTTAATTGAAAAGTTTTATGGAGAATGTAAAGTTAAAGCTAGAAAAGCAAGTCTTCAAATTTCAAATATAAATTTAAATCTTTTAAACAAAAATGGAATTTCAGAAGCAGATTGTGCATTTTTAGTAGGGTTTGCTTTCGGATGTTTGGAAGAAGATGTTTCTAAAAATATAAAAGAAGAAATTAAATTTTTAGAAAAAATAAATAATAAATATTCGTTAAGATTACAAAATGGATTAGCAGAAATAAAAGAGAAACTAAAAAATAAAAATTCAGATGAAATAAATTTGGATAAAGAAGAAATAATTAAAATAGCAAAAGAGCATGCAGAAGAAGGACATAATGCAAGATATTGTATGCAAAAATATAAAAAGCTGGTAGCAGAATCAGTAGTTTTAATAAAAGATGCAATTTCCCAAGGTATAGATTATGAAGTACAAAATGAGGCAAAAAGCATAGTACAATTCAAAACAAAAGGAAAAGAAGAATTTGTAATAGAAGGAAATAAAACAGACAGAGATACTTATATTTTTCCAATTATTACAGATGATAAATTTACTTCAAAAGAAATAATGCAAGAGCATGGCTTATGTGTACCTAATGCAATATTGCTTGAAAAAGATATGGAAAAGGAAGATAAAGAAGCTCTATTAGCACCTTTTTACAATAACTCTTTAGTAGTAAAACCAAGAAATACTAACTACGGAACTGGTATTACTGTATTTGCAAAGCCAGCAAGTAAGAAACAAATTTTAAATGCTGTGGATTATGCTTTTGAATTTGATAATAATGTTCTTATTGAAGAATATGTAAAGGGAATGGAATATAGATTTTTAGTAGTAGATGGTAAATGCTTAAGTGTTGCTCACAGAAGAATTGCTAGTGTTGTAGGTGATGGAGTATCTACAATAAAAGAGCTTATTGAAGCTAAAAATAAAGAACCTTGGCATTTCCTAACAGGAACGCCAGTAAAAATGGATGAACCTGTTGTAGAATATTTAAAACTTCAAGGTTATAATTTTGAAACAGTATTACCAAAAAATAAAAGAGTATTTTTAAGAACAAATTCAAATTGTTCAACAGGTGGAGAAAGTATAGACATGACAGATTTTATGCCAAGCTATTTCAAAAAAGTGGCAGAAAAAGCCGCTAGAGCTTTTGATGCAAAGATTTGTGGTGTAGATATAATTATAGATGATGTTAATAAAGAAGAATATTCTATAATCGAGATAAATGACAACCCAGGATATTCAATAAATGAATGGCCTTATGAGGGTGAAGGAGAAAAAATAGGAATTGCAATTTTAAAATTATTAAATTTATTACCAGAAAAGACTTGTAAAGCTGAAAAATAAGTAGTATAATATTTAAATGTTGTGGGGGTTAGAATAAGTTTCTAACCTCTTTATATTTGTAAAAAATCAGGTTGTTTCAAAGTTTTATATATGATAAAATTATTAAACAAATCATATGTGAATGGAAAAATTAATATTTTATTAAAGAGGAGGAAATTTTTACATAATGTTTAAATTATTTAAGACTTTAGGAAAAAAAGAAGCTTTAATGGCAGTAATATGTTTATTACTTATTTTTGGTCAAGTTTGGTTAGAGCTTAAAATGCCGGATTATATGTCTGAAATAACTGTTTTAGTGCAAAGCGAAGGCAGTCAAATGAACGATATATTAAGAAATGGTGCTTATATGCTGGCTTGTGCATTAGGAAGTTTAGTTTCTGCTATTATAGTAGGCTATATAGCAGCAACAATTTCTGCAACTTTATCAATGAAAGTTAGAAAAAAGCTTTTTGATAAAGTAGAAAATTTAGCAATGCACGAAGTAAAGCAGTTTTCAACAAGTAGTTTAATTACAAGAACAACAAATGATATTACACAAATAGAAATGCTTGTAGCAATGGGCTTGCAACTTTTATTAAAAGCTCCTATTACAGCAGTATGGGCAATTACTAAAATTTTAGATAAAAGTTGGCAATGGAGTGCAATTACAGCTGTAGCTGTAGCAATACTTTTAAC
>CALXZR010000131.1 GCA_944393295.1 uncultured Clostridia bacterium | reverse complement strand
TTTTAAAGCATACTCTTTATTATGCATATAATAAAAACATCTCCTTTCCAAAGAGATATTATACAATATATATCGGAATCTTTTTTATTAATGATAAGGTATCTTTTTAAAAAAGGATTAACAATTTTCTTTAAAAATGTTGACAAATTAAAAAATAGATTGTATACTATTTAAGTAACTTAAAAAGTAAAATTATATTTCGATATATACTTTATAAAGAAGCTAAAGGAGGGATTTTAAATGGCACAACCAAAAAGAAGATGGTCAAAAGCTAGAACAGGTTTAAAAAGATCAACTTGGAAAATAGAAGCAAAAAATTTAGCAACTTGTCCTCATTGCCATGAAGCTGTATTACCACATACAGTTTGCTCAAATTGCGGATATTATGCAGGAAAAGAAGTAGTTGCAAAAAAAGCAGAAAACAACTAAAAAGAAATGTAGCAGTAGCTACTTAATTTTATAGGCTTTTATTTAAAAATTGTACTTATGGTACAATTTTTTGTTTTATATAGTAGAAATTATAAAAAATATTGATTTTTTTGTGAATTACATATATTATAAATTCATAAGAAAATCATTTTTTATTTTTAGGAGTAAATATGGAAAAAAGAATTGATAAAATAAATTATTATTTAGATATAGCAGAAACAGTATCAGAAAGATCAACTTGTCTTAGAAAAAAATATGGAAGTATTATTGTAAATCACGATCAAATTATTGCAACAGGATATAGCGGAGCACCAAGAGGTAGAATAAACTGTTCAGATTTAGGATATTGCACAAAGAAAAAATTAATGCCAGATACAAGACATGGTGGATATGATGCATGTCGATCAGTACATGCAGAACAAAATGCAATAATATGTGCTTCAAGAGAGGAAATGATAGGCTCAACTTTATATTTAGTTGGTGTTAGAGAAAATAATGAATACGAAGAGGGGGCTGCTCCTTGCCTAATGTGCAGAAAACTAATTATTAACTCAGGTATAAAGCAGGTAATAGTAAGAGAAAGTAAAGAAGTATATAAAATTTACGAGGTTGAAGATTGGATAAAAAATGACGAGTTTTTGAATGGACAAATATATTACTAATTAGAAAATATTAAAGTAAAAGAGGAAAAAAGTGAAAGCTATTAAAAAAAGATTGTATATAATTATTCTTGCTATAATAACAATTTTTATAGCTATACCAATGTTTATGAATAATTTTAATTGCTATATAGATGAAGGAATACATTATATAGCTAGAAGTCTTGCATCAAGCGAAGATGGAATTTTTAGTAAAATAGTTCCAAGTTTTGCAAATGGTTTTGGATATTCTTGGAGTTTATTTTCTGGAAATCTTTCTAATATAATTTTAAGTTTTGTTCAAATTGTATTAAAAAATAGTATAATATCCTATAAACTTTGTTGCATAGCAATTCTTTTATTATCTGGTTTAACTATGTATAATTTCGCAAAAAAAGTATCAGAAAATAACAATATAGGGCTACTAGCTGCTGGAATTTATATGATGTTACCATATCATTTAACAGATATTTATGTAAGAAATGCTTTTTCAGAGCAAATTGCTTTAGCAATAATTCCATTAGTGTTTTTAGGTGCGTATTATCTTATAAATAACGAAAAAAAACATTATTATTTTATTATTGGTATAAGCTTGTTGTTTTTTGCAGATAGTGCTTTAGCTTGGATAGTTTTTATTATATCTATAATATACTTGTTAGTGAATTTTAACAGTTTAAAAGTAAATGGATGCATGCAGAAAATTTTATTAGATTTAGCCTTTATTTTGGTAATTACAGCTTGTTTATGGCTACCTTATTTAGAGGCAACTATAAATACTGAGTACAAAATAAATGAGCCTTCAAATGAAGAAATAGAAGATTTTATAGAGCAAGCAATTTCAATAAGAAAATTATTTGTTACAGCTAAAGGTGAAAATTATGTTTTTGAAATAGGACCATTATTAATTGTAATTTTTGCATTAACTCCAATGGCAATAGCTTCAATAAAAAAAGAATATAGAAAAGATTACATATTTTATTTAGTCTTTTGTATATTGTGCTTTTTTGTTGCAACAAAATATTTTCCATGGAGAATATTTGCTAAATTATTTATAAAACTTGGTGCACCTTGGAGATTTTTAAGTATTGCTAATTTCTTCTTAACAATAGTTTGTGCACTTAATATGGGAGCAATTGTAAAAAGTTTAAAATTTAAAGAAGCTTTAATACTTCTAGGGGTTTGTGCTATTTATGTAGCTTTTTTAAATGGACATATTCAAAAGACAGATTATCTAACTCCAATAGATGAAATGGAACTTGGAAAAATTTCTGGAAAATCAGATGAAATATCAGCAGGTATAAATAAAGGAGAATATTTACCATTAAATGCTTATAATAAAAGATTTTATATTGCTACAAGAGAACAAAAAATGTATGTTTTATCCGGAAAAGCTATTATAGAAAATGAAAATAAAGACAAAAATAATTATAGTGCTGATGTGGAAACATTTGAAGAAAAAACAAAATTCGAATTACCATATATTTATTATCCAGGCTATAGTGTAAGAGCAGATGGAATGAATTTAGAAAAATTTGAAACGGAAAATGGATTTTTAGGTTTTTACTTAGATGCTAATGATTCTGGAAAAATAGAAGTTTCTTATGAAGGAACAAGTATAGAAAAATTTGCAAATTTAATTTCTACAATTTCTTTTGTGGTATTGATTTTTTATATTTTTGGAAAATCAAATAAAATATCTTAAAATATTTGAAAAAACTTACTAAACAATTAATAAAACCATAAAGCTTGAAAAATAGGCAAAAATATTATATACTATATAAATATTAAAAGAAGAGTAATATATTAGAAAGGAAATAAAAAATGTCAAAACCAATTGTTGCTATAGTTGGGAAACCTAATGTGGGAAAATCTAGATTTTTCAACTATGTAGTAGGGCAAAGGATTTCAATAGTAGAAGATACTCCCGGAGTAACAAGAGATAGAGTATATGCAGATACTTCTTGGAAGGATAGAGAGTTTACTTTAATAGATACAGGTGGAATAGAGCCAGAATCAGAGGATATAATTCTTTCTCAAATGAGAGAACAAGCAAATATAGCAATTGAAGTGGCCGATGTAATTTTATTTATAACAGATATTAAGCAAGGTGTTACTGCAGCAGATTCAGAAATTGCCATAATGCTAAAAAAAGCTAAAAAACCAATAATATTAGTTTGTAATAAATCTGATAATTATGGAGAGCCACCGGCAGAACTATATGAGTTTTATAATCTTGGTTTAGGAGATCCACATCCAATATCTGCAGCTAATGCAATAGGAATTGGAGATTTATTAGATGAAATATATGATAAACTACCTCCAAAAAAAGATGACGAAAATATTGAAGAAGAAATAAAAGTTGCTATTATAGGAAAGCCAAATGTAGGTAAATCTTCTTTGATAAATAAAATTTTAGGAGAACAAAGAAGTATAGTAAGTGATATTGCGGGAACTACAAGAGATGCAATAGATTCAAAATTTGAAAATGAATTTGGAAAATATATTTTTATTGATACAGCTGGTATTCGAAAGAAAAGCAAAGTAAATGAATCTATAGAAAAATTTAGTGTAATGAGAACCCTACTTGCAATAGAGAGAGCTGATGTATGTTTAGTATTAATAGATGCAACAGAAGGAGTAACAGATCAAGATGCTAAAATTCTTGGAGAGGCTCACGAGGCAGGAAAAGGAATTATAATAGTTGTAAATAAGTGGGATGCAGTTGAAAAGGATAATAAAACTCTAGAAAATTACAAAAAAGATATATATAATAAAATTAGTTATGCTACTTATGCTCCTATAATATTTATTTCTGCAGAAACAGGTCAAAGAGTAAATAAACTATTTGGAATGATAAACGAGGTTAATAAACAAAACTCTTTAAGAGTATCTACTTCTGTAATTAATGAAGTAATTAACGAGGCTATTGCAGTAGTACAACCACCAACAGATAAAGGAAAAAGACTAAAAATATTATATGGAACACAAGCTACAACAAGACCACCAACTTTTGTAATATTTGTTAACAATAAAGAATTATTCCATTTTTCATATCAAAGATATTTAATAAATTGTTTTAGAAATAATTTTGGGCTAGAAGGAACACCAGTAAGATTAATTGTTAGAGAAAAAGGAGAGTAAAATTATGATTGCATATGTTTTAATTGGTATTATAGCTTATTTAATAGGAAGTATTAGCTTTTCTGTTATTATTAGTAAAAAGATGGCAGGCTTTGATGTTAGAGAAAAAGGTAGTAAAAATGCAGGTTCAACAAATGTATTAAGAACAGTAGGAAAAAAAGCTGCCGCAATTACACTTGTTTGTGATATATTAAAAGGAGTTGTAGCTATACTAATAGCTTATATAGTAGGAAATATTGTACCAGATATAAATAGAGCTATTTTGGTTCAAGTTGCAGCTATATGCGTTGTAGCTCGGACATACTTTTCCTATATTTTTTAAATTTAAAGGTGGAAAAGGAGTTGCAACAAGTCTTGGAATAATATTACTATTAAATTGGCAAATAGGATTAATTTGTTTGGTATTTGCATTAGTACTTATGATTTTAACTAGAATGGTATCTCTAGGTTCAATTTCAGCAGCAATACTTTTTCCAGTACTTACAATATTTATTACAGATAACTATTTAGTGCCAGGAAACTATATTGTTTTTGGAATATTACTTGCTGCATTTGTAGTATATAATCATAGAGCAAATGTAAAAAGAATTCTAACAGGTACAGAAAATAAATTAAATTTTAAAAAAGGAGAATAATAACTAATGAGAAAAATTGCTGTTATAGGAAGTGGAAGCTGGGGAATAGCTTTAAGTGTATATTTGGCGAATAGAGGTAATCAAGTAAAAATATGGTCTTTTGCAGAAGATGAAAGAAACCTTATAAATAACGAAAAAAAATGTAAATTTTTACCTAATATTACATTACCAGAAAATATTATTGCATCAAATAATTTTGAAGATGTAATAAAAGACGCTCAGATAATTCTTCATGTTACTCCATCAAAATTTGTAAGGAGCACAATAAAACAATATAAGGATTTAGTAAAAGAAAATCAGCCAGTTATTATGTGTTCAAAAGGATTTGAGCCAGAAACAGAGCTTACTTTAGATGAGGTAATAAAGCAGGAATTACCAAATGTAGAATATGGTATTTTATCTGGACCAAGTCATGCTGAAGAAGTTTCTGTTAATGTCCCTACAGCTTTAGTAATAGCATCAGAATATGAAGATGTAATATTAAAAATTAGAGAAATTTTTAAAAGCAATACAATTCGAATATATAGTTCAAAAGATGTAAAAGGTGTTGAAATTGGTGGAGCTTTAAAAAACATTATTGCCTTTTGTGCAGGAATAGCAGTTGGTCTAAATTTAGGAGATAATACCTTTGCTGCTTTAGCAACAAGAGGATTAGTAGAAATAACAAGACTAGGAACTGCAATGGGGGCAGAGGAAAAAACTTTTTATGGCTTAACAGGTTTGGGAGATTTAATTGTAACTTGTGGAAGTAAACATAGTAGAAATAGAAGGGCTGGAGAAATGATAGGAAAAGGATTTACTATTGAAGAAGCCAAAAAAGAAATAGGAATGACTATAGAAAGTGTAGATAATATAGATGTTGCATATAGTTTATCAAAAAAATATAATATAGAAATGCCAATAGTAGAAGCTGTATACAATGTATTGTATAATGGTTTAAAACCAACAGATGCAGTAGATCAGTTAATGACAAGAACTTTAAAAGACGAATAAATTTGAGCAAAATATAAAATTTTACATAAAATAATAAAAGAAATAAATAATATAAGAATAGGAGGAAAAAAATATGGATTTCTTTGACAAATTATCAAAAAAAGCAAGTGAGACATATAAAATGACAAAAGAGAAAACATCTCAAATTTCTGGAGAATTAAAATTGAGAAATAAAATAAGTAATTCAAAAGAAAACATAAACAATTTATATAATGAAATTGGTAAATTAGTTTATGAAGCTCATAAAAAGGGTGAAGAACTTTCAAAAGATGATATAAGACCAAAATGCGAAGAAATTGCTAGAGAAGAAGAGGAAATAGAAAAAGCAGAAGTAGAAATTTTAGCTTTAAAGAAAATAAAAAAATGCATAAATTGCGGAGCAGAATTAGATGAAAAAGATGAATTTTGTTCAAAATGCGGAAAAGAGCAACCAAAAGTAGAAGAGATTCAAGTAGAAGTAAAAGAAGAAGCTTCAGAAGGAGCTAAAGAAGCTGAAGTAACAGAAATAAAAAATGTAGAAAATTCTTCAGAGGAAAATTCACAAGAAAACTCAGAAAATAATTCAGAAGAAAATTCAGAAGATAACTCTAAAAATAAAGCAGATGAAAATAATCAATAATAAAAGAATTATTAAAATATTGCAAAAATAGAAAAGTAAACACTTTTCTATTTTTTAAAGGAAGGAAAAAATGAAATTATTAGTTCAAAGAGTAAAAAATGCTGAAGTAAAAGTAGAAGGAAAAACAGTTGGAAAAATAGATAAAGGTTTTTTAGTTTTATGCGGAGTAACTCATACAGATACTAAAGAAATAGCTGATTATCTAGTAAAAAAACTATGTAATCTAAGAGTATTTGAAGATGAAAATGAAAAAATGAATTTATCAATAAAACAAATACAAGGAGAGCTTCTAATAGTATCTCAATTTACATTATATGCAGATACAACAGGTGGAAATAGACCAAGCTTTATAGAAGCTGCAAAACCAGATATGGCAAACGAATTATACGAATATTTTTGTGATAAATGCTCAAAAGAAAACATAAATGTTCAAAAAGGTGTTTTTGGAGCTCATATGGAGGTTAGTTTAATAAATGATGGACCAGTAACTATAATGTTAGAAAAATAGAGTTTATAAAATTGTAACTTATAAAATTTAGAATTTTATATAATTACTAAATAATTAAATTAATAAGGATATCTTTCATATATATATCTTATTAATTTATCTAAATTCTGTTCTGTAACACATATATAGATGTTTTCATCTAAACTAATCCATATATTTATATTAAATTTTTCATTGTTGTCAATGAAAGTGCTAATTAAATCAATCATATCAATTGGATTTTGATATTTATTTTCCCAAAATAAATTATCATCTAAATTAAAATTCTTAGAATAAAAAGTTTCTAAGAATTTTTTTATTTCACCATCAATTTCACTATATATCGCAATGCTGTTCATAAAAACTCCTTTTAAATTTTATTTATAAATTTATTATTTTTCTAACTAAAAAAATTATACAATACATAAAAAAATGTAATATGTAAATAATAGAAATAAATGAATTAGAGAGGGAAAAAATGAAAAAAAACAAAAAAAATTTTTTAAAAGAAATTTTAGTTTTAATTATTTTATTAATTATTTTAACTGGCTGTACTGGAGGAACAGATGAGAATAAAATAGAAGAAAAAGTATCTTCAGAAATAGATTTTTTGGAAAGCGAAGTTTTTACAGTTGCTTTAAAATATGCAAAAGGTGAATATAATACAGATGATGGATTAGATTGGAACGGAATCTATGAAGAATGTGAAATATTAAATGAATCTTGGAGCACAGTAGTATTAGATTTATCAAAACTTAATATTCCAGAAAAGCAAATAAATGGACTTGGGCAAGATGTAGCTAATTTAGTAATATCTATAAGTGCACAAAATGAAGTTGATCTATTTACAAATTTATATAGTATTTATTCGAGATTACCAGAAATAGAAAATGTTTACTCAGATGATTTAGTTAGTAAAAATAAAAGAGAATTAAAAAGATTAGTATTTGCAGCTTATGTCTCTGCAGAAGCTGCAAACTTTGAAAATAGCAGAAATGAAATTCAAAATGCAAGTAATAAATATAATGAAATGATGCAAGATACAGAATATATAAAAAATAGTAGTTATAATTTAAATAAAATTTTAGTTGAAATAGAAGAATTAAAATCCGCTATAAATTTAGGAAATATAGATTTAATAAGAATAAGATTTGTTAATTTTATTGAAGAATTGTGATTAAGTAAATATTTTCTTCGAATGTCTTTAATTACAAGAATTAAAGAATAACTATAAAATTTGTAAATATCAACTTATCTAGGTTTAACAATATATGTTTTAATAAAATCTTTATATTTTTTTAAATTTAATATTGACTTTAAATTATCTATAATGATAAAATTTTGTTAAATAAAAATGTCTTTAATTCTTGTAATTAAAGAATAAAAAAACAATCCATAAAAATAAAATGCAAAGAGGAAGTCTAATGCTAACCATAATTGTAAATATTAATTTAGAAACAATTACTAGCACTAACTTTTGTTAGTGCTTTTTGTGTTGTTTTAAATTATTTTTTACTTGAGCTATTAAATTAATTAGACAATAGGTAAACCGAATTTTTTGAAATGGTTTCCTTTCGAGAAAACAAAGGTAACTTTTTAGGTACATTTGTTTTTATGGATAAGAGAAAAGAAAAATAAAACTTTTCTTTTCTCTAACTTTAAATAAAACTTAGGAGGAAAGCTAAATGAACGAAAGAAAGCCATATTATGAAAAAAACGGTATTACTTTAATAGCACTAGTAATCTCAATAATAGTAATGCTAATATTAGCAGGAGTAAGTTTAAATGCTGTAATAGGTGATAATGGAATAATTACTCAGGCACAAAATGCAACATATATGCAAGGTATAGCAGCATTAGAAGAATATCTGCAAACAGAGTATGTAAGATATTTTGATGAGGCAGATGAATATACAAATAAAATAGAATTACTTTCAAATAAAATGAGTAATTTATGCTTAAAAGATGGAACGAAAAATTATATAACGTATGATGGTGGAGACGGGCCAAAGCAATATTATTTAGTAAATAAACAATCTTTACCAGATGATGTAAAAAATCAACTAAGAGGTGGAGATACAACAGAATATTCAAAATATATAAGACTAGAAGATGTATATGGAATAACAAGTGATTTAAGAGTATATTATTGTGCAGATGGATTAGACGGAGCATTAGGAACTCTAACAGATTTGGAAATAGATCCAAATACACCACTAGTAAAAGTAAATAATGATACAGAAATGAAATCAGCTTTAACAGAGGCATTGGAGGCAATAGGAGTAACAGTAGGAGAAGAAGGGATAACAGCAGGAGATATAGCATCATTAAAAGATTTTGAACTAGACGGAAGTAAATACAATATAACATCATTATCAGCAATATCAGAGTTAACATCATTACAAACTTTAACATTAAAAAATGTAAACTTGAGTAATTTAGATGGAATAGAATCATGTAGTTTATTGTATTATATATATTTAAAAGATTGCAGAATAGGAGATTATTCAAAATTAAGTACAGTATTAGATTTAAAATATTTATATATCTACTTATCTCCAAGTATTAATGAAACAGATGCAAATGCACAGATAGCAAATTTAGGAAATGGATTAGCAAATGCGACAAGTTTAAATGAATTAGAATATTTTGGAATATCAGGGGTAAATACATTTTATGAAGATACATATGGATTTGTATTGAACACTAGTAGATCAAAATATAGTTATACTAGTAGCACAAGAAGTAATGTAACAGATATAAGCGGTTTAAGTAAATTTGCTCAAAATATAAAAAGTAGTATTAAATATATGTACTTAAATAATAATAAAATCTCAAGTATAGAAGCTTTAGAAGGATTTAGTAGTATATATGAATTAGATTTAATGTGTAATAGTACGCTTTCAAATCTAAAAGGATTAGAAAATCATACAAGTATAGTATATTTAGCAACACATTCTTGCAATATAACAGATATAAGTGGCTTACAAGGAACAACAGGACTAAAATATTTTACAATACATACTAATTCAAATTTAACAAACTTAAATGGATTAGAGCAATCAATGAGCTTAGATACAATGTTAGCATATAGCTGTAACATAACAGATATAACTAGCTTAGCAAATCATACAAATTTAAAATATTTGAGTTTATATAGTAATGTAAATTTAGAAAATGTAATAACCTTAGGAACTTTAACAGGATTAAAGCAACTATATTTAGCAAGTAATGAAAAAATGATAGGAACAGAAGTAAGAGATGCACTAGCAAATCCAACAACCCATATATTGCAAAATTGTGGAGGAAATTATAGTATTCCAAGTAAATATAATATCTATTTTGCAACTTTGACATCATATGATTATTCAAATATGAATTTAACAGATGATTCAGATGAAATAAATGCATTAAAGAATAGAACGAATGTAACAAGATTAAATTTAAGTGGAAATTCAAAATTAAGTAATGCAAAATTACAAGAGATACTAAGTACAATGACAGGATTAAAAGCTTTAAGCTTAAAGGGATGTACAAACTTAAGTAGTATAGACTTTATAGGTCAAGGAAAAGTAACAGGTTTAATGGAATTAGACTTACGAAATACGAATTCAAGTTTAACTGATTTAAGTAATTTAAATAATTATGCAACAAATTTAAAAACATTAATTTTAAGCAATACAAATACAGACATGAGTAAAATACAAACAACAATTAATAGAATTAGTGAAACTTATTATACAGATATAAATGATTCTTGGATTGACAAAAATTATTGGAGTGCTAGAGGATTAATACTAGTAGGAAATTGCTCTTTATATTCTTTTGATGCTTGTACTGAGATTATAAGATTTAAGTCTATGGGAACTAGTGGTGTAGGGTTTATAAGTAGTGGGGTTTTAGATTTAACAGGTTGTACAAATTTAACATATTTTTATGATTGGACAATTGGAAAATCATATAAATTACCTCAATCATTAACAAGTTATAATGCATACAATGCAGAAATAGATGATTTATCTTTATGTAGTAAATTAACTTCTTTTTATATTACTAGTACATCACATCAAGCTGTAAATAGTATTTTAGCTACGCTAAATGAAGAAGCTAAATTACAAAGTATAGATATTTTTAAAAATAGCCCTACAGATTTGACTTTTTTAAATTTAATAGATACATCAAATTTAACTACTCTAATAGTAAGAGGAAATGGTAGTAGCTATCAACCTTCAGCAATTAAAAATCTTTCAGGCTTAGAAAATGCTACAAATTTAAAAACTTTAAAAATAGATGGGAGTCCAAATTTTACAGATACATCTGCTTTAAGTAGTTGCTCTAGCCTAACATCTTTAACTATTTCAGACTGTCCAAACTTAGAAAGATTAACAGGGTTAGAAGGTTGTTCAAATTTAACAACTTTAAGTGCAACAACTTCAAAAATAGGAGTTATTAGTGGATTAGATAGTCTTACAAAATTAACAACTTTAAATTTAAATAATAATAAAGTTTCTAGCATTTCAGCAATAGCTAATCTAAAAAATCTTACATCGTTAACTTTAAATAATAACAATATTAGTGATTTAAGTCCTTTAGAAAGCTTAATTGAAAGTGGAAAAATAAAATTTACAAGTCTAAATTTATCAAATAACTTATTACAAACAACTACAGTAGGAGGACATAACAATATAGACACATTAGTGAAATTGTACAATGCTGGATTAAGAACTTTAAATATTTCTGGAAATAACTTTACACCAGGTTCGACAGATAGCTTAAAGAGTTTAGGCTGGACAAGCTATACAGAATAGAGAGAAAGGAGAGCTAATGAAAGATAAAAAAATAATATATATATTGCTTATTATAGTGATTTTAATAATAGGAATAATTGTAGTTATAAATGTTAGAAATAATACTAAAAATCAAGATAATAATACTCAAACAGGAATACAATATAATGAAGAAACAGGAGATTATTATATATTAGATGAAGCTACAAATGAGATAAAAGCAAGTAGTACAGATGAATCAGGTTTACAAATATATATAGATAATCCAGATTATAATCCAAATCCATTGTTAGAAGATACAAATGCAGGAAGTACAACAGATGAAGCAGAAGAATATACAGGAGTTTACGATAAAGCAACAGGAAAATATGTAAATGAGATAACTGGTGTAGAAATTCAATAAATTTAACTATAGGGACACTCATTAAAATTCAAAAAAATAAAATCAGCGGCTATATTTAGTCGCTGATTTTAAGATATTTATGTACTTATAATTTTATTCGTATGATTTATTTTAAATAATAGATTTAAATTTTATTTTAATTTTTTAATTTCATCTTCTGTTAAGTCAGTTAATTTTGAAATTAAGCTAATATTCATATTTTCTTTTAGCATCTTTTTTGCAATTTCTAGTTTTCCTTTATTAATTCCTTGTGCTAATCCTTGTTTAATACCTTTTTCAATTCCTTCAGCTATACCTTCTTCTTTACCAGCATCAAAACCATATTCTTCTATGGCTTTTTTATCTAAAAGTTCTTTCATTCTGTATTCTGCAAGCTCTTGCTCATATTTGCTTTTCTTAATTTCATCTAGTTGTTTTTTAGCTTCTTTTATTTCTACATTTTCCATATCTTTAGCCTCCAAGGAAGATGGCTCTTTTA
>CALXZR010000130.1 GCA_944393295.1 uncultured Clostridia bacterium | reverse complement strand
AATAGCTTCAAGCAAGCTTTTTGTGATATGTTCATTACCAACATAACCGAAAAATACGCTTAAAGATATAATCGTTAGTAGGAATCATAAATTCGTTAATATCTTTTTGAGTTATAAAATCACCTTCTTTGTTAATAAATTAAAAAATTTGAAAAATTAGACGAAATGTCTAAAGAATTAAATAAATTCAAACGAATAAAATTGAAATTATAATAGCATGGTAGAATAGAGATGTCAAGTAAACTTAGATTATATTCATAAAATTATTACAAAATTTAAAGTTTATCTGTTTTAACCTCCAAAAATTCACACTAAATATAGAATTTTTTTTACTAATATGATACTATATTTGCAGGTTTATAGATACCAATGAAAAAATCTAAATTTATTTAAGGAGAGTATAAAATTCAAAAAATTTTATACAAATAGAGAATATGAGAATTGGAATTGATTTAGGTGGAAGTCATATAGGAGTTGGCTTAATAGAAGAGGATAAAATTGTAGGAAATGTTAAAGATAAAATTTTAACAAGACAAGATAGAGTACATATAGAAGAAAGTATAGTAAATGAGATTGTAAGATTAGTAAATGAACTTCTAGTAGAAAATAACTTAAGTTTAGAAGGTATAGAATTAATTGGAATAGCATCACCTGGTACAATTTCAAATGGATATATTGTAAAGGCAGGAAATTTAAATTTAAAAAACTTTAATATAGTTGGCTTTTTAAAAGAAAAATTAAACGTACCAATATATATTAGAAATGACGGAAAATGTGCAGCACTAGCTGAAAAAAAATATGGTGCAATGAAAAACTACGACGATTGTGTTTTTATTAATATAGGAACTGGTATTGGTGGTGCTGTATTTATGGGTGGAAAATTACTAGAGCCAAAAAGATTTTCTGGATTTGAATTAGGACACATGGTAGTAAATAAAGGTGGAAGACAATGTAGTTGTGGAAAGCAAGGTTGTTTAGAAACTTATGCTTCAATCAAAGCGTTAAGATTAAAAATTGCAGAAACTCTAGATATAGATAATGATATTTCTGGTCAAGAATTAAGAGAAAAAATTATACCAGAAAATAGAGAAAAGGTTTTACAAGATATTCGCACATATATAGAATATTTAAAAACAGGAATTTGTAATTATATAGATATTTTTGAACCAGAAGTAGTTTGTTTTGGTGGTAGTTTTTCTTATTGGAAAGAAACAACTTTATATAAACAGCTAATTTCTGAGATAATGGAGCCAAATGCTACTTTTAATGCCTCAAAGCCAGACTTTTGTACAGCTTTATATAATAATGATGCTGGAATAATTGGAGCAACAATTATAAATAAGAATTAGAAAAAGTATAAACAATATGTCGAAAAAAATCGGTTTTTAATACACGAAAATGTTAAAAAAGTAAAGAAAATTTGCAATTATTTACATAATATGGTATAATTATAGTTGTAATAAAATTTAGGAGGCATGCTTTATGGAAAAAAACAACAAGAAGATCGTTTATATTGGACGGGTAAAACCCACCAATATTGTGGCTGGAGAAATGCCGGGAGTGTTTTATGTAAAATTCAATTCTATCACAAGTGAGTTCGAGGATGAATTCACAGAGATTGTGTCAAATTTCCAACGGCTTGGCAGAGCACCGCTTGTGGTAAAACTGAATGAGCACCACTATAAAATCCAGAGAACTGAAGGCAGTGACAGCGTGTGGGAGATACTCCTTCACAAATATATGTCTTGCAGATGTGATCTTTGGAAGGAGATTGAGACAAGTATTGAGTTTGTTCCGGTAGAAGTTTCCTTTGCTGCATAAACGAGACATCAGCATCCTAGGACGGTAAATTTGTACAAGCATTTTTCGCAAACGAGCCGTCCGACCCCGCAGCTAAAGCGGGGTTTTTCTTTTTGTATAAAATATGTATTTTATTGAAAAATAAGAGAATAATTATATATATAAATAAAGCTGTGTTTGACAATATAAAAAAAATAGTGTATAATACCTACAGTATAAAAAGAGATTTTAAAAATTTATTAAAAAATTGTTCGGAAAAATAATTATTAAAAATAAATGGTACGGAATTTAAAAATCGTTAAAATATAAACTTAAGAGATGAAGTTTATATTAGGTGTGTAAGCGATTTTATATAAATTTATATTTATAGTAGGAATATTAAACAAATATAAGCTAGAGATGCTTTTTAGTATTGTTTAATAGTTTTTTAGTAATTAAAAAAATAATATTTTTTCGAATAGTTTAATAAAATTAAGCTATTTTTTTATGCGTGAAAAATAAAAAAGGAAAGGAGAGCAATTTTAAAATTGCAAAAAAAATATGGAAAATAATTCAAAAACAGAATATACAGATGCAGTATTTTCAAAAGAGAAAAAAACAAAAAAGAAAACAAATTTTAAACCAACTATAAATAGAGCTACAAGAGCAAAAAGAACTTCAAAGTCAAAGAAAGATGCAGTAGGAGCTCAAGAAGAAGTTGGATTTAAAAAAGAAAACTTAAAAATAATTCCACTTGGAGGAATTCAAGAAATTGGTAAAAACATTACAGTTTTCGAATATGAAAATGATATTGTTATAGTAGATTGTGGAGTTTCATTCCCAGAAGATGATATGCTTGGTATAGATTTAGTAATACCAGATTTTACTTATCTTGTAAAAAATAAAGAAAAAATAAGAGGATTAGTTGTAACACATGGGCATGAAGACCATATAGGTTCAATACCATATCTAATTAAAGAATTAAACATTCCAATCTATGCTACAAAATTAACAGCAGGTTTAATTGAAAATAAACTAGAGGAACATCATTTAAAAGAAAGTACAAAAATTAAAGTAGTAAAACAAGGACAAACTATAGTACTTGGAAAAATGAGAGTAGAGTTTATTAGAAGTTCTCATAGTATTCCAGACGCTGTCGCACTAGCAATTCATACACCAGTAGGAACTATTGTGCATACAGGAGACTTTAAAATTGACTATACTCCAATTGATGATGCAAGAATAGATTTAGGACGTTTAGCCGAGCTTGGAAATAAAGGTGTTTTAGCGCTATTATCTGACAGTACAAACTCTGAAAGAAAAGGATATACAATGTCTGAAAGTACAGTTGGAGAAGTATTTGATAAATTATTCTTTAATTGTAAAAAAAGAATTGTAGTAGCAACTTTTGCATCAAATGTGCATAGGGTACAACAAATAGTAAATGCCGCTGTGGAAAACAATAGAAAAATTGCTGTTTGTGGAAGAAGTATGATCAATATGATAGAAACTTCTATGGAACTTGGATATATAAAAGCTCCAAAAAATCTTTTTATAGATATTGATATGGTAAAAAATTATACAGATGAACAACTTGTAATTATTACTACTGGAAGTCAAGGTGAAGCAATGTCTGCTTTAACTCGTATGGCAAATGGTGAACATAAAAAAGTAAATATAACAGCAAATGATTTAGTTATTATATCAGCAACTCCAATTCCAGGAAATGAAAAATATGTTGCAAAAGTAATTGATGATTTAATGAAAATTGGTGCTGATGTTGTATATAGTGCATTAGCAGATGTACATGTTTCAGGACATGCTTGCCAAGAAGAACAAAAATTAATGCTTTCATTAGTAAGACCAAAATTCTTTATACCAGTGCATGGAGAATATAGACAATTAATAGCACATAGCGAAACTGCAAAGTCATTAGGCTTTGACAATAAAGATATATTTTTATTAACAAATGGAAGAATTTTAGAACTAAATCAAGATGAAGCTAAACTTACTGGAACTGTACCATTTGGTAAAGTAATGGTAGATGGCTTAGGCGTAGGAGACGTAGGAAATATAGTTTTAAGAGATAGACAACATTTATCTCAAGATGGTTTAATTATAGTTGTTCTTACAATGGATTCTGCAACAGGAGAAGTAGTTGCAGGTCCAGATATAATTTCTAGAGGTTTTGTATATGTAAGAGAATCTGAAAATCTAATGGATGATGTAAAATCAGTAATTTCTGTTCAAGTACAAAAATGTGTTGATGAGCATATTACTGATTGGGCTAGTATAAAATCTACAATTAAAGATAATTTAAGAGAGTACATTTATAAAACAACAAAAAGAAACCCAATGATTTTACCTATTATTATGGAAGTATAATAAA
>CALXZR010000129.1 GCA_944393295.1 uncultured Clostridia bacterium | reverse complement strand
AATATAATGCTAGATATTTCTATCTAGCATATGGCGGAGAGGGTGGGATTCGAACCCACGGTAGGCTACAAACCTACGCCAATTTTCAAGACTGGTGCCATAAACCAACTCGACCACCTCTCCAATTTTAGCTACTTCATTAGCAACATCTATATATTAGCATATTTTACTATACATTGTCAACATTTATTTTATTATTTTTTTATTTATTTTTATTTTGCCCATTTTATCAATTATTATGTTTTATAATAAAAGATTACCTTTATTAAATAAAAATGTCTTATTTTTCATTTTAAAAGGTAATCTTTAAATTTAATTTTGTCTTCTTTTTGCTACAAAATTTTTATTTTGTTCAGCTATATCGATAGCATATTTTTCTTCATCTGATAATTGATAACTTGATTCTCCATTTTTTATTGGTTTTGCATAAATATTAGATGATTCCGAACCGTAAATGCCATTAAATACAATTCCATTATTTTCTCTATCTAACAAAGCTACAGCAAAACTTAAATCACTTCCAACATCTTTAAATGCATTATATCGAACTAACCCTATTTTTTGTATACTTGCATTAATGTCATTATCTAATTTAGTATAATAAGCTTTTATTTCACTATTATCTTGCTTTATATTTTTTACATCTTCTAAATATTTTTTTAGCATTTCGTCCAAATTATTACCATTTCCCAACTTGTTCATAAAGCTTAAATACTTTTTACTTAAATAAATAACATATATAAACAAGCCTATAACTAATAATATTAGAATTATATTAGTTATAATTAAACCACTTAAAAATTGATTGTTTTCTAACAATTCTATCAAAATATTCATTTTACCACCTATTTCAACAAATCCAAAATTCTCTCTAAATCTTCATTAGAATTGTATTGGATTATTATTTTTCCTTTTTTAGCTCCTGCATCTAATTTAACTTTTGTGCCAAAAAAGCCTTGAAAAGTATCTTCAATATCTCTATATATAGCTTCATACTTTTGATCTTTTTTCTTTAATTTTTTACGAACTTGCATCTTTTTTTCAGCTTCTCTTACTGTATCTCCAGATTCAATCATATATAAAGCCATATCATATTGCTTATCACCATCAGTAATAGCCATTAGAGCTTTGCAATGTCCTTCTGTTAGTTTACCCTGCAAAGCTAAATCTATAACTCTTTCATCTAAATTTAATATTCTAACAGTATTTGCTATACTGCTTCTACTTTTTCCTAATATATCGGCAACCTTTTGTTGAGTTAAATCATACTCTTCCATTAAGACTTTTATTCCTCTTGCTTTTTCAATTGGATTTAAGTCTTCTCTTTGTATATTTTCAATTAAAGATATCTCTTTATTTCTTCTTTCATCATCTTCTCTTATTATTGCTGGTATTTCTGTTAATCCTGCTCTTTTTGAAGCTCTCCATCTTCTTTCTCCTGCAACAATTTCATAGTATTTACCTTTTTTGGTTACTATAATTGGCTGTATAACACCATATTCTTTTATAGAATTTGCTAATTCATCTATTGATTCTTCATCAAAAATTTTTCTAGCTTGTTCTTTATTAGGTTCAATTTCTATAACTTTAATATTTTTTACTATTTCATTTGTTTGAGGTGTTTCTTCTTCTAAAATTGTAGAACTACTAAATAAAGCATCTAGTCCTTTTCCTAACCCTGTCATTTTAGCCATTTTATACCATCTCCTTTTCTAATTTTTGAGGCTCATTTGCTTTTAAAACTTCTCTGGCTAACTTTTCATAACAACGAGCTCCTTTAGATTTAGCATCATATAAAGTAATAGGCATTCCAAAACTTGGTGCTTCACTAAGTTTTATATTTCTAGGAATTACTGTTTTATATACTTTATCATCAAAATATCTCTTTACTTCTTTAACTACTTGGTTTGAAAGATTTGTTCTCATATCGTACATTGTAAGAACAGCACCTTCTATTTCTAATTGTTTATTTAAATGTTTCTTTACTAAGTTAATGGTATTTATTAGTTGTCCTAGTCCTTCTAGAGCATAATATTCACATTGTACTGGTATCAAAACAGAATCAGCTGCTGTAAAAGCATTTAAAGTTATTAGTCCCAATGAAGGAGGACAATCTATAATAATAAAATCATATTCATCTCTTATTTCATCTAACTTTTCTTTTAATCTTTGCTCTCTTGACATAAGATTTACAAGTTCTACCTCAGCTCCAGCTAAATTCATATTAGAAGGACATACTTTTAAAGTTTTTACACAAGTATCTTGTAGTGTTGATTTTATGTCAACTTCTCCTATTAATACATCATACAAAGAATTTTCAACTTCTTTATCAATACCAAGACCACTTGTTGCATTACCTTGCGGATCTCCATCTATTAAAATTACTTTCTTTCCTTTTTTTGCTAAGATAGTGCTTAAATTAACTGCAGTTGTAGTCTTTCCAACTCCACCTTTTTGATTTGCTACTGCTATTATTTTACTCAAAGTAACTCCCTCCTTTTTTACTTTATAATCATATAAAAATTTATCTAATATGTCAATAAAAAAATATAAAAAAAGTACCTTTTTTTTGGTACTTTTTTATCTTATTTTAATGGATTTTTCAAAGGTTTTCCCTGTCCTCTTGGGTATTGCTTTGGTGTAGGCTTTTCCTTTTTTATTATTATTAAGTTTCTTTCTAACTCATTATCTACATTTCTACTTTCTATTTTTTCCAAAGCTCCACCTAAAACTTTTATAGCTTTCATACTTTCTTTCAATTCTTCTTCATAGTTTGGACCTTTCATACAAATTATCTTTCCACCAATTTTAGCAAAAGGTAACATATATTCCACCAAAGTAGTTAAATTAGATACTGCTCTTGATACAACACTATCAAAGGCTTCTCTATACATTTTGTTTTGTGCCAAATCTTCTGCTCTACTATGAATACATTCTATTTGGTCTATATTTAATTTTGGTATTATATCTCTTATTATATTTAATTTTTTATTTACTGAATCTACTAAAATAACTTTACTATCTTCTCTTGCAAGCTTAATTGGTATTCCTGGAAAACCTGCTCCTGTCCCTATATCTATTACACTTTCTCCATTTTCTATATAATTTATAATCGTTAGAGAATCAATAAAATGTTTAACAATAAACTCTTTTTTTTCTTTTATTGCTGTTAAATTAACTTTTTCATTCCAACTTAAAACTTCATTCATATATATGTATAATTTGGATATTTCTATATTTTGAAAATTTATATTATTTTCTTCACATTCTTTTATAAAAAACTTTTCAAATTCTTCTATTTCCATTTTTTATTCCTTTTCTTTTTTATTTTTGTTGTATTGTTCTAAGAATATTAATAAAACAGATATATCTGCTGGTGAAACTCCTGATATTCTAGATGCTTGTCCTACAGAATATGGTTTGATTTTATTTAGTTTTTGTCTTGCTTCTAATCTTAAACCTTTAATTTCTTCATAGTTAATATCTTCAGGTAATAATTTTTTCTCCATTTTCTTAAATCCTTCTACTTGTTTCTTTTGCATTTCTATATACCCTTCATATTTAACTATAATTTCTACTTCATTTTGTACTTGCCTTTCTAAATCCGGCCTATCCTTATCAATTTTTTCTAAAGATTTATAAGTTAATTCTGTTCTTTTTAATAATTCTGAAAGTCTTACACCTGTAGTTATTTCAGTTGTACCCATTTCTTTTAAGAAGCTATTTGTCTCATTATTAGGTTTAATATTTGTATTTTTTAACCTTTCCACTTCTTTTTCTATTTGATTTTTCTTTTTTAAAAATTTATTATATCTTTCTTCTGAGATTAAACCTATTTCATGTCCAATTTCAGTTAATCTTAAATCTGCATTATCCTGTCTTAATAAAAGTCGATATTCAGCTCTAGAAGTCATCATTCTATAAGGTTCCATTGTTCCTTTAGTTATGATATCATCAATTAAAACTCCTATATATGCTTGAGATCTGTCTAAAATAATAGGTGTTTTTCCTTTTAGTTTTTGAGCTGCATTAATTCCTGCAATTAAGCCTTGTGCTGCTGCCTCTTCATATCCAGAAGTTCCATTTATTTGTCCTGCAAAGAACATTCCAGAAATAGATTTTAATTCTAAAGAACTTTTTAATTGATCTGGTTCTATACAATCATATTCTATTGCATATGCAGGTCTTGTAAATTCGGCGTTTTCTAATCCAGGTAGAGTTCTATACATAGCTATTTGTACATCTTCTGGAAGAGATGAACTCATTCCTTGTATATACATTTCATCAGTATCTTTTCCGATTGGCTCAACAAAAATTTGATGTCTTTCTTTATCTGCAAAACGTACTACTTTATCTTCTATAGAAGGACAATATCTAGGACCAGTTCCTTCTATTAACCCTGCGTATAAAGGTGATCTATGTAAATTTTTTCTTATTATTTCATGTGTTTTTTCATTAGTATAAGTAAGCCAACAAGGAACTTGTTCTACATTTATTTCCTTATTTTCAAATGAAAAAGGCTCAACATCTTTATCTCCTTCTTGTATTTCCATTTTTGAGAAATCTATACTTTTCTTATTTATTCTAGCAGGAGTTCCTGTTTTAAATCTTTGTATTCTTATTCCTAGTTTTTTTAAACATTCAGATAATTTATTTGCTGGAAAAACACCATCTGGTCCACTTTCCCAAGAATTTTCTCCTATAAATATTTTTCCTTTTAGATATGTTCCTGTTGCAACAATAACACTATCTACAAAATATTTTGCACCAACATTAGTTATAATAGCTTTTACTTTACCATCTTCTATTTCTATGTCAGTTATTTCTGCTTGTTTTATATATAAATTTTCTTGTTTTTCTAAAGTATGCTTCATTTCAGCTTGATATTTTTTTCTATCTGCTTGAGCTCTTAAAGAATGTACAGCTGGTCCCTTTGATGTATTTAACATTCTTAATTGAATTAAAGTCTTATCTATATTTTTCCCCATTTCACCACCTAAGCTATCTATTTCTCTAACTAAATGTCCTTTAGAAGTTCCTCCAATATGTGGGTTACATGGCATATTTGCTACACATTCTAAACTTATAGAAAATATTAAAGTCTTTAATCCTAATCTTGCTGTTGCAAGTCCTGCTTCACAACCAGCATGTCCTGCTCCTATAACTGCAACATCATATTTACCTGCATTGTATTCCATTTTTTTCTCCTTTTTTAGTATAAATTTTTATATTTTAAAAATTTTTGGATTATAACATAAATTTTATTATTTTACCAGACAGAATACTGTCATTTTTAAAATTTATTATTTTTTTTACCGCTAGTATTCTAGCGGTTTTTCTCCGTTTTTAAAAAGTGCTAGTATACTAGCGGTTTTTTATGGAACAAAAATATTTGTTTTACAAACCTTTGTTTTTGTTTGTCGCTATATTCGATTTTAAACATTTTTTATATGTTTTCTTATAAATTACATTATGTTTTTATAAAAAACTCTTATTTTTCATTCTCAAAATTAATTTTTTGTTTATTTTTTATTGTTAGTTTGCTTACATTTTTTCTTTTTATAAATATTAAATTATTTTATAATTTAATTTATTTTTTTATTTTATTATTTATAAATTATTTTTTAATTTAATTTTTTATTTATTTTATAAAATTAATTATTTATTATTTTTATAAAATAAAACAATTGTCTTTTTTACAAATTATTTTCCTAAACAAAACTTAGAAAATATTTCTTTTATTACATCATCTGTAACTGTTTCTCCTGTTATTTTCCCTAGCTCTGATAGAGCATTCCATATGTTTGTTGAAATAATTTCAGAAGGCATATTTTTATTAATAGAATCTTTAGCTTGATTAATTTCTCTATGTGCAGACATTATTAAGCTCTTATGTCTTTTGTTGCTTATAATTATTTCTCCATTACTTGCTAATTCTTTTAATTTAAAAATTTCTGATATCTTTTTATATAATTCATCTATTCCATCTCTTGTTTTTGTAGATATTTCTACTATTGGTTTCTTTTTCAATCTAATTTTTTCTATACTTTTATTTTTTATTTTTAAATCTATTTTATTTAATACAATTATTGAATTTCTATTTTCTATTAAATCAAGTATTTTTTCATCTTCCTCATTTAGCTCTCTTGTAATATCAAAAATTGCAATAATTATATCGCTATTTTTAGCAATTTCAATTGCCTTTTCTACACCTATTTTTTCTACGGAATCATTTGCTTCTCTAATTCCTGCTGTATCAATAATTTTTAAAGGTATACCATCTATTTGTACAAATTCTTCTATTGTATCTCTTGTAGTTCCTTCAATGTCTGTAACAATAGCTCTTTCTTCGTTTAAAATTACATTTAATAAAGAAGATTTTCCTGCATTAGGTCTTCCTATAATTGCTGTTTTTATACCATCTCTAATTATTTTTCCTGCTGAAAAGCTTTTTTCTAATTTTTCTAGTTTATTAGAAACATCATCTAATGTCTTCTCTATTCTATCATTTGTTACTTCTTCTATATCATATTCTGGATAATCAATATTTGCTTCTATATCTGACATTAAATCTAATAATTGTGCTCTTATATCCCCTATTTTCTCTGATAAAAATCCTTGTAATTGTTCTAAAGAAATTTTTGACTCTTTATCTGTTTTACTATTAATTACATCGATTACGGCTTCAGCTTGAGATAAATCCATTCTTCCGTTTAAAAAAGCTCTTTTAGTAAATTCTCCAGGCTCTGCTAAAACAGCTCCATTTTTTATGCATTCCTCTAAAATTTGATTCATTATAACAATTCCACCATGTGAGCTAATTTCACACATATTTTCCGAGGTATAACTCTTCGGTTCTTTAAAATAAGAAACTAAAACTTCATCTATTATTTCATTATTTTCATTTATAATATTTCCATATTTTATTGTATAACCTTTTATTTTTTTTATTTTTTTAGGATTTTTAGCTTTAAAAATTTTATCTAAAATATTAAAACAATTTTCTCCACTCATTCTAACAATCCCAATTCCACCGATTCCAGGTGCAGTAGAAATTGCAACAATTGTACTCATTTTTATTTTCCTTTCATATTTAAAAATCGTAATTATTATAGCACACTTTACATAACTCTGTCAAAATTAGCTATATTTTATTTTTATAGTTGTCCCATTGTCAATTAACTTTATCTATTTTTCAACACTTTTCTCTCTTAAAAAAAATAAAATCCGAATCAAATTATTTTTAAATCTTCACTTTGACTTCGGATTCTATTTTTTATTTTAAATCTATAACAACTTTTCTATGTGGTTCTTCTCCTACACTATATGTTTTTACTTTATCATTTTCTTGCAGTTTTGTATGAATAACTTTTCTTTCATATGCTGTCATTGGTTCTAGAGTAATTGATTTTCCATTTTTTATAACACTTCTAGCAATCTTATCTGCTAATACTTCTAAATCTTTTGTTCTTTTATCTCTATAGTTACCTATATTTAAAATTACTTTTAATTTTTCTTTGCTATTTTTACAAGCAATATTATTTAAAATATTTTGAAGACTATTTAAAACCTCTCCTCTATAACCAATCAAATAACCAGTATCTTTACCATCTATATCTATGTAAAATATTTCTTTTTCTTTTTTTATAGTATATTTTAAATCTTTTGTAGGAAGATTATTTATAAATTCCTTTAAAAAAGTTTCTAGTTGTTTTGTTATTTCATCTTGAGATTTAATTTCTTTTTTACTATTTTCTGTTTTTTCTTTTAATTTCATTTCTACTTTTACTACTCTTGGTGCAAGAATACTAAAAAAGCTTCTTTTTTCTTCATTTTCTAATACTTTTATTTCTACTTTATTTTTTGATACTTTTAGTTCTTTTAAACCTTTCTCAATTGCTTCATTTGTTGTTTTTCCTTCAAATATATATGTTTTTTCCTCCATATCTATTCCTCCTTGATATACTTATTCGTAATAATTCTTTCTATTATCATAAGTATGTTACTAACCAACCAATATAAAGCTAAACCTAAAGGTGCAACCATAGAAATACTAACAGACATTATTGGCATCATATACATCATGCTCTTATTCATTTCTGTCATTGCTATTTCTTCTTTTTTGTCGTCCTCTTTCTTTTCTACTTTATTTTCATCTTTTTTATCTAAACCATTCATTTTATTAGTGATTTTCATTGATACAAATGATGTTATTACATATAACACAGGAATTATATAAACAGTCCAATTAGAAAGATTTTCAACAGGGATATCACTTAAATCCAAACCTAAAAAATTCATATTTAAGTTTACATTAGGATCCTCTGCGCCTTTCTCCTTAATTATTGCAATTTCAATATAATTTCTTCTTTCTCCATCTTGAGTTATTTCCTCTGTATATTTATTAATTGTTTCACTATCTATATTTCTCATGAACGTTAAAGGTCTACTTACTAAAAAAAAGATTGAAATTATAACTACCATCTGAATTATTGAACTTAAGCATCCACTAAATGGACTCATATTTTCTGATTTATATAAATCCATTAATTCTTGATTCATTCTTGTTGGATCATTACTATATTTTTCCTGTATTTCTCTTGACTTCACTTGTATTTTTGCAGACTTTTTCATGGTCTTTTGTTGTTTTATATTCATTGGTATCATTAAAGATTTTAATATAATTGTAAATATTATAATTGCAACACCGTAATTATTAAATATATTATAAATAAAATTTAATGCATACCCAAAGATGTTAGCAAAAAACTCAAACATAAATCCTCCTTTATTTCAATGGATCATATCCTCCCTTAGAAAAAGGATTACATCTTAAAATTCTTTTTAGTCCTAATATGGAACCTTTTATAGCTCCATATTTTTCAATTGCTTGCTTTGCATATTCTGAACATGTTGGCTCAAATTTACAATGTATTCCAATACGTCCCATATATGATGATATGAATTTTTGATAAAAGTTTATAATTTTAATTAATATTTTCTTCATTGCTTATCATTCCAGCCTTTTTTAAAATACTATCAAAATCCTTTTGTATATCGTAATAATTTACTTTTTTTATATCAATTTTATTGTTAATAATAATAACAATATTAAAATAATTGTTTAATTTATTTTCATATATTTTATAATTTTCTCTTATTAAACGCTTTATATGATTTCTTTGAACAGCTTTTCCAACTTTTTTAGATATTGCTATTCCTAATTTATTTACATTTATATTACTTGTATGTATATACATATGTATGTACTTTCCTCTATAAACCGTTCCTTTTGAAAAAAATCTTTTAAATTCATAGTTTTTCTTTATCATTCTTGTATTTTTCATATCATATCCTCTATTTCTCTTTAATAAAAATTAAAAAGAAACCCTAAAAAAAGGGCGCTATGCGTCCCTTTTAATTAAGCACATATTTTTTTTCTTCCTTTATTTCTTCTAGCTTTTAAAACTTTTCTTCCAGCTCTTGTTTGCATTCTTTTTCTAAAACCATGTACTTTATTTCTTTGTCTTTTTTTTGGTTGATAAGTTCTTTTCAATTTGCCACACCTCCTATATCTATTTTAAATTTATTACAAACATCATAAGTAATAGAATTATACAACAAAATAATATAAAAAGTCAAGCAATTGACTAATATTGTTAATCCTTTTTTAAAAAGATACCTTATCATTAATAAAAAAGATTCCGATATATATTGTATAATATCTCTTTGGAAAGGAGATGTTTTTATTATATGCATAATAAAGAGTATGCTTTAAAA
>CALXZR010000128.1 GCA_944393295.1 uncultured Clostridia bacterium | reverse complement strand
CAGGTTCTTCATCAGTTCCAGCTCACGTTGAAATGATGGGCTTCCTTGGAATGGGTAACAACCCTATGGTTGGTGCTTCTGTTGCAGTTGCAGTTGCTATTGAAGAAGCTGCTAAAGCAGGAAGAATCTAATTAAAATTAAATACTTTTATACTTTAAGAGGTCGTTTGTTCGACCTCTTTTTTTATTTGGCTAAATATGGTATTATTTAATTTAAAGGGGTGTTAAAATGGGGATTTTTGGAGAATCTAAACAAGAAATTATAAATAGATATGAAAAGATAATAGCTGGAAAACAAAGCCAAATTTATGATTTGACAAATGAGAATATATCTCTTAAAAATAAAATAGAAGAAAAAAACAAAGAACTTTATGATTTAAGAAGTTCTATTTTAAATGAAAAACATTTAGAACATGAGAAAAGTTTGAATAAAGTTTCTAAAAAATTAATAAATAATGAATTTTTAAATGAAAAAAATATTTTGTGTGCTGGAAGATATAAAGGTGGAAGGGATTTAAAGGTCGGAATATATAATTTGAAAATAGTTTCGGGAACTGGAATTGTTGAAACAAAAAAACCAGATGAAGTTTTTTTTAGGATAACAGATAATAAAAATGATATTAAAACTAGAGGTTTGACTGATGAATATAGAAATCTTGTTGTTACAGATGAAACTATAGTTAGTATCAGTGAGTCTGCAAAAATTGAATTTATTTTATGTAAAAAAGTTTGTTTGGATAAAGAGTTACAAAAATATATTATAGAAAAAGAAAATTTGTTAAAGGAAATTTCTGAAATAAAATCAGAAAAGATTAAAAAAGGTGATAATATAATACTAGGTATAGGAAAATATTATGGAGGTAAAACAATTCCTTTAGGATTATTTAATATGAAAATAATTTCTGGAAGTACAAGTGTAGAAATTAATAAACCAGATAATTTATATTTTAATATGAGTGATAATTCAGAAGATATAGATAAATATAGTTATATAAAAGAATATAGTGGTATTCAAATAACAAACGATACAGTATTGGAAATAAAACACGATGCTAAAATTGAATTAACTTTAATATAAGATTATTTATATAACTATGAAGAACAATATAAAGAAGATTATGAAAAAATAAGAAATGAATATGAAGAAAAAGAAAAAGAAATAAATAAAAAATTTTTATTATTAGATGAAAAACAACAGAAATATATTTTAAGCAAAGAGATAGAAGAAATAAAAAATGAAATAAGTATTCTTAATAATAATTTAATTGAAAAATATTATTATTTTTCTAATTATGATAATTTAACATCAGAAGATTGTAAAAATAATTTAATTTTACTAAAATCAAAAGAAAAAGAATTAAGAAGTGCTGAGAAAGATGTAAATATAATTGATAGTTCAAATAAATTTATAGATAGAAATATTAGACAAATATTGCGTAGTTTTAATAGTGAATGTGAAAATATTATTTTTAATATTAAAATTAGTAATATTGATTTATCTAGAAATAAAATAAAAAAATCTTACGAAACTTTAAATAAGTTATATTCAAATTATGGTGTTGAATTATCTAATGATATACTTTCTTTAAAATTAGAACAAGCTAGCTTATTATATACTTATGAATTAAAATATCAGCAAGAAAAAGATATACAAAAAGCTATAAAAGAAAGAATGATAGAGGAGGCTAGAGCAGAAAAAGAAATAGCAGATAGAAAGAAGAAAATAGAAAAAGATTTACAACAACATAGAAGTGAAATTAATAGATTAATGAAATATATAAATAAGGCTAATATTGATGTAGAACGTCAAATATATATTGATAAAATAAAAGAATTAGAAGAAAATATAAAATTGTTAGAAGTTGACAAAGAAAATGTACTTGAAAGAGAGAAAAATGCAAAAGCTGGATTTGTATATATTATATCTAATATAGGTTCTTTTGGAGAGAATATTTATAAAATAGGAATGACAAGAAGGATTGAACCTATGGATAGAATAAAAGAATTAAGTAGTGCTTCTGTTCCATTTGAATTTGATGTTCATGCGATGATATTTAGTAGTGATGCTCCAGAATTAGAAAAAATGTTACATTATAAATTTGCAGACAAAGCAGTAAATAAAGTTAATACAAGAAAAGAATTTTATAATGTAGATATTGATGAAATTGAAAAAGTAGTTAAGGAAGAATATAATAATACTGTTGAATTTACAAAAATACCTGTTGCCTTTGAATATAGAAAATCTATTGAATTTGAAAGTTAAAAAAGAGTGATTTTATATTTAAGAAAGGTTTTATAATTTAGCTTTATGACAGCCTTAAATATTCAAATACAAATATAATAGTTATAAAATTAAATGTATATAATTGAAAAGGGCAGATATTAATATCTGCCCTTTTTTATTACATTCTATCCATTGCGTCTGCAATATTGCCCATGATGTCTTCTGCTTTATAAGCCATTTTTTTACCGTTTTTTACAATTTTTCTTTGAGCTTTCTTATCATTTAAAAGATAGCCCATTCCTGCTGCGGCAGCAATACTTCCTG
>CALXZR010000127.1 GCA_944393295.1 uncultured Clostridia bacterium | reverse complement strand
TAAAAGAGCCATCTTCCTTGGAGGCTAAAGATATGGAAAATGTAGAAATAAAAGAAGCTAAAAAACAACTAGATGAAATTAAGAAAAGCAAATATGAGCAAGAGCTTGCAGAATACAGAATGAAAGAGCTTTTAGATAAAAAAGCCATAGAAGAATATGGTTTTGATGCTGGTATGGAAAAAGGAATTGAAAAAGGTATTAAACAAGGAATTAATAAAGAAAAAATAGAAATTGCTAAGAAAATGCTTTTAGAAAATATGGACATTAGTTTAATTTCAAAATTAACTGGTTTAACAAAAGAAGAAATCAAAAGTTTAAAATAAATTTTTTGTCAATATTAAATAAATTTACGAATAAATAAAAAAACGCATTAAGTACATTTAAACTTAATGCATTTTGTTTTTAATATTATTTTAATTTATATTCCAGTCGGATTATAATCTGGATTATCCTCATATAATAAAATTTGATCTTTTGGAATATTTTCTGCAATTATTTCATTTGTTTCTTTATTGTAAATTGTATAGTATCCATCAGATTCTATTGCATTTTCTGTAACTACATTATTTGCTTCAATATCACTATTTTTTTCTCTTTTATTAAATATTATCATAATTATAACTATTAAAATTATAGATATAGCAATATATAATATAATTTTATTTTTGTTCATATATTCCTCCTAAAATCCACTTTTTTCAGTCCAGCTCAAATTGTTGATTAACGAAAAATCTGTTAAATTTGGATTTTCTTCCAAAAATACACTCTTTAAAGCTCCTCCATTACTTGGATGTAAACCTGCTATAATAGATAAATTGCTTACATTTTTTATATTTCCAGTTTCATCTGTATATTGAATAATATCTTGCAAGCAGTTGTTTTTTAAATTTATAGATTGTAAATTTTTTAAATTTTCCAAACCATGTAATGAATAAATTTTGTTGTTTTCTAAATTTACTGATTTAAGACTATTTATATTTTTTAATCCTTCTATAGATGAAATTTGATTATATCTTATTGAAATACTTTGTAAATTTGATACATCTACTAACCCATCAAAATTTGTTATTTTCGAATTAAATATACTTAAGTTTTTTAAATTTTTATAACCTGATAATGCACTTACTGAATTAATATTACTTGCACTTGGCATCATATCTATTCTAGCTCCAAATGATATAGTTTCTAAACTTCCTTTAAAAACTGCATTTTTCATTAAATCTAAACTTGTAATATTATAACGATTTGATGTGCTTATTTTTTTTAATTTTGGACAATCTTCAGCAAGACGTTGTAAAACCGTGTTATCTAAAGTTCCAGTTACAAAACTTATATCTTCTAATTCACTTGGATAATTTCCATATACAACAACTTGATCTAACTCCAACGTAGTAACAGAATTTGGTAATTCAACCTTTTTAGAACTTCCATAAATTAAGTTAACATTTTTCAAAGTCGTACATTGTGATAAATCTATTACTGATGATACTGCTAAATTATTTAATCCTAATGTTTGTAATCCACATTCTGAATTATTAAGTGATTCAAACATTTTTTCATTTCTTGCTTGCAACCCTGCTAATGGCATAAATCTATCTGTATAATTTACATATCCTCTTGATAGTCTATGAATAGTTGGTATTATTTCGCTAAGTTTGATATTTTCATTATCCAGTCCTATTCCTCTTAATTTTGTATTATTATTTAAAATCTCTAATCCTGTATAATTTCCCTCTTCATCTTTTGTTTCTGTAATAACATTTGTACCAAATAATACAATTTCTACTAAATTTGGCATATTACTAGCAAATTGTATTGAATTTAATTTATTAATATTAGATAAATTTAAATATTGTATTCCCGTTAGAGTACTCAAAACGTCATTAATAATCTCGTTTGTTTCTTCTATTGAAAGTTCATTATTGCTATTATCTATTAAAACAAAATTTGATAAATCTAATTTTGTCATGCTTGTTTTATTTTTAATTAAGATAAAATTATCTTTATTTACTCTTTGGTTATTTAAAGATAAGTTTTTAGTATTATTGTCTAATAACAATAATGAAAATTTACTAGGAACACTACTGTTATTTCCACATCTACTTATTATATCTTTTATTTCTAACAAGCTATTTCCATTTAAATTAATATTTCCATCTAAATATAATTCTGAAATTCCAGTAGAATTGCTTAAATATTCGACTCTTTTTATATCATTTGAACTAATATCGCAATATTTTAACGAAATATTATCTTTTAAAGAATATAAAGCATCTTCTTGACTTGAAATTTCAGCATTTTCATAAATTCCTAATGAACAATTAGAAGCATATAAATATTGCAATTTTCTCGAAGTTTCAATTCCTTTTAGACTACTTAAACTCTCATTTCCTTTAATATGTAGCAAATATAATTCTTGGTTTTCCTGTAGATGTTCTATTGTACTTAAATTACAATATTGCGTATAAATATACTTGAGTTTTGTTTTGTTACCTAAACCTTCTAAACTAGTTAAATCTTTGTTATTATAAATTATAACTTGATATAAATTTTCAAAATTTTGTAAACTTGCTAAAGATGTTATACTGGTATTATTAATAAATAAATATTTTATATATTTTGAAAATTTTAACTTTGACAGTTCAGATACATTAGATAAATTTGAATATGTAGAACTTTTACTTTGTGAAAGTATAAGTGTGGATGTGTAACTAGTACAATCTACTCCAAAAATTCCAAAATATTCTAAGTTTGTTAAATCAGCATTTGCAATTCCTATATTTTCATCACATAAATTTTTAACTTGCTTATTTGCATCTTCTTCACTCATCGAAGGTGGTAAATATAAATACAAGTATTTTAATTTACTACAATTTTCTATTCCTTTATAATTATTAACTTTTGAATTATTAAAATATATATATTCCAAATTAGATGCATTTCCTATTCCATCTAAATTTTGCATTTCTACATCTTTGAAAGTAAGTCTTTTTAAACTTCCTAAATTGTACATTAAATTTAAATCTAAATTACTATTCGTTATTGTTAAATCTGTTACACTTAATAAATCTCTGTATGTAACATCTCTATCTATTCCAAGCGCATCCGCCCAATCAGTTCCGGCTGACATTCCTGCTATTGGTCTAGATAAATCAGCTTGAAGATTTTCATCAGTAGCTCCAATTCTAGTATCACTCGAATTAGAACAATAATATACCTTTAAATCACTTGTTATCCCATATATATCTGTAAAATCAGCCCATATTGTTTTATTTGATAAACTATTATCTCCACCTTTAATTTGATTTCTTATTTCATCTGGTAAAGCTGATTTTTCAATAAAATAATATGTATTTCCACTCACATTATCCATAAAATAATAATTGTTATTCATTGCTTTTTGTATATAATTTCTACTACCTGATGTGTCATTTATAAAATAATCTATTTTATTTTCTGGATTATCCAATGTATCATATAATTTTGAATATTCTTGTTGCATAAATTCTTCTAAAACAGCCACACTTTGCATATATGTTGCATTCTGTGCCTGTGTAATTATCCCATTATCTCCTATTACTGCATTTAAAGATACTCCTGCTAAAATTAGCATTACTATTATTGAGATTACCAGTGCTATTAAGGTTATTCCGTTTTACTTCTTGAAATAGTTTTCTTTCGTTCATTTAGCTTTCCTCCTAAGTTTTTATTTAAAGTGCGGAGAAAAGAAAAAACTCTTTTCTCCTTCAATCCATAAAACAAAATGTACCTAACGCTACCTTTTGTTTCTCAAAAGAAAACCATTTTAAGTTTTATTAGAAATTTTAAACAACACAAATAGCACTAATAAAATTAGTGCTATTTAATATTATTTATATTAAATTCTAATTTTTCGTGTATCATTAGACTTCCTCTGCATATTTGATTTTTATGGATTATTTTCTTTAATTACTGAAATTAAAGAAAGTACCAATTAAATTTTTCCTGCAGTATCTTGTATTTTAGCTAATACTTATTTTTAAATTTATAAATTTCAAATATTTAATCTTGACATTAAAATAGCCTAATGATAAAATCTAAACAAATAAAGAATGTCTTTAATTTCAGTAATTAAAGACATTTTTCTATTTTATTTTTATTTCTAAAAGTTTTGATAATTCCAAAGCTTGAAATTCATTTACAGTCAAGCCCTTTATATCATCTAATCCAACTACAATTCCAGTTATATTACTATTTGAAAAATCCATTCCTTTCAAAATAGTTCTAAAAATTTGTGATTGTGATAAATTACAATTATCAAATGTAGTATCTGTGAATTTAACTTCTGATAAATTAGACATGCTCATTTCATTTTCTTGAAATTTGCATTTCTTTATGGTAGCCATTGAAAAATTTGAATATTTACAAATACATTTTTCTATTTTACTTAAATAAAATTG
>CALXZR010000126.1 GCA_944393295.1 uncultured Clostridia bacterium | reverse complement strand
TATATTATAATTAATACAATTTTATATTTTATATAATAGTCTTATAAATTTCTATAATTATTGCAATAACTGTATTATAACCTAAAAACATACAAAATAATGACCTTCTAAAATCGATTTTAAGCCATTTTTATTTTTAGATTGATAAATTACTTGTTTAAAATTTTAGGTTAAATATTGATTTTAGAAAATTACCATTAAAAAGTAGATTTTTTTGAAGAAACTACTATCATATATAGATATGCAAAAAAGTGCCAAAAATGCGACGCACGAGAATCGATTTTAAGCCGTTTTTATTTTTTAGGCATATAGTTTGTTGTCCATAAAATAAGGCAAATTTTAGAAATTGTTAATGAGCTTGCGAATTTTACAAGTTCTTAATGCAAAACAAAGTATAGCTATGGAGAAATAGGCACTTTGGAGATTTTTGAAAAATTTTCATACAATTTAATATATAAAAATTAAAAATATATAATAAGAAAAGATCATAGATATAAATTTAAAAATATAATAAGTAAAATTAATAAGTAAAATAAAAAAAATGTCTTAAAATTGATTTTAATAAGTCATAAGAATATTAATATAATAGTAATACAAAAGATTATAATAATAATGAATATAGCATAGATATAATAAGAAAATAAAGATATATAAATGAATACTAATATGTATAGAACAGCTAAAAGCCTTGAATTAGTAAGAATAGAGGTTCATGGCTGTTTTATATATTAGTCCTACTCCTTTTTGCGCAAAACTTTTATTTTGTGCAATGTTATATATTGCAAATTAGGTCTCTTCTCTTACTATTTTTTATACATTTTAAATACTTTTGTTGTTCTCCCTTATTATTTTTATATAACAACAAAAAATATTTTGTTTTACAATAATAGTTTATTTTATTTCTTATTGTTATATATTTTGATTTAAAAAGTTTCTCTTTAATTTTATTATTTTAATTTTTATAATTAATTTGAAATTTTATTTCATTTCCCCTACTTCTTAAAAAATTATTTTATTTTTATTAATAATATTTTTTTAATATTTAAGTTTATAAAAGGAAAACCCACGCATCCAGTTTGATACGTGGGTTCCCTTTATAAGTTATTCTTTTAAAATATAGACCAGGATATTAGCTATCTAAGTCTTCTTGGTATACCTTGTACAATTCTTTCAAGTCTTCTCCCGTCAAGGTTTCATTTTTTAATAAACTTTCTGCAACAGCATTCAGAAATGTTATATTGGTCGTTAATATTTTTTTTGCATTATTTTCTTCTTCCTGTAAAATTTCAACAATTCTTTTGTTGATTAAATTCAGGATTTCAGAACCGAGAAATTCGGAATCATCATGGTTTTCACCATATAAGTTAATACAACCAATCTTTTCGTCCATTCCATACTTACTAATCATTTCTCTGGCAAGTTTTGTTGCCATTTCAATGTCATTTGAAGCACCTGTTGAAATGTCTCCTATTACCAGTTTTTCAGCAACTCTTCCTGCCAATAACACTTGTAATCTTTCTTTTATTTCTGTTTTAGAAAGAAAACTTCTATCTTCAACTATTTCTCTCCAAGTATATCCACCAGCATCACCTTGAGGAATTATACTTACTTCTTTTATCGAAGATTGTGTTTTTGTAAATAGGCTTACAACTGTATGACCAGCTTCGTGATATGCTGTAATCCTGCGTTCATTTTCAGAAACTACACGATTCTTCTTTTGCAATCCGACTGTAATTTTTTTCTGGGCTTCGTAAATATCTTCATTAAAAATAGCTTTTTGCCCTTTTCTAGCTGCTAAAATAGCTGCCTCATTTAGAAGATTTTCTAGTTCAGCTCCAGAATAGCCTGGTGTATTATAAGCCAACTGCCTTAGGTTAACATTATCAAAAAATGGTTTGTTTTTGCTATGAAGAATCAATATTTCTTCTCTGTCTTTTACATCAGGTAATTTAATGGAAATTGTCCTATCAAATCTTCCTGGTCTAAGCAGAGCTTTATCAAGTGCTTGGGGACGGTTTGTAGCTCCTATCACTATAATTTGACTACTAGAGTTAAACCCATCCATTTCAATCAAAAGCTGATCTAAAGTTTGATTTCTTCCACTGCTATCAGAACCATCTTCTGATCTTTTACCACCAACAGCATCAATCTCGTCTATAAAGATAATACAAGGAGCATTTTTCTTTGCAGAACTAAATAATTCTCTAACCCTAGAAGCGCCAACTCCAACATATTTTTCATCAAACTCAGAGCCTGAAATTGGAATAAAATTAACATTGGCTTCACCAGCGATAGCTTTTGCAATAAGTGTTTTTCCTGTGCCAGGAGCACCTGTAAGTAAAACACCTTTTGGTAATTTTGCACCTAAGGCTCTATATTTTTCTGGTGATATAAGAAAGTCAGCAATTTCAAAAACTTCAGTCTTCTCTTCTTGCATTCCAGCTATATCAGAAGCTCTAACATTACTTTTATGTGGTCTTTCTAAATACTTATTATTTTTTGAATTTAAAGAGTCTATAAAAGTAATATTATATTGTTTTTTTAGAGTCATGAAAATTGGAAAGACTACACTTAAAATCATAGATAGAAAAAGTATTACCATAAGCAAATCAAATAATGTATCAGAGCTCTCTTGAACTTCTATCTGAATTTCTTGACCACTTAATATTCTATCGTGGACAAATTCTTCAAATATTGTTGTGTCTAATATAGTTGCTGATAATATTGTTGTGCTTGGTACTTGAGTCCAGTTCTGGTCAATAGTTACATTTTTTAAATCATCAACTGAAATACATTTAATTACATTTGATGATTTATCGTAGTATAATTCGGAATTTTTAACAGTAAACTCAGCAGTATTTGAATCAATAATTACGATATTTTTGACCAAGTCATTTTCAATTAGTTGAATGAAATCAGCATAGCTAATTGGTTCTGCATTATCAATGCTACTACTAAAAAAGAACCGCTTAGCAATAAATATTACACTGACTGCAATAATCAGATATAATATTACTTTGAACCGATTTCTATTTTTGCCTGTCCTTTTCCTTGATCTTTTTTTCATTTGAATACCTCCCGTTGTGTTTTTTTGTGTTTACACGTATACCATACTTATAAAATTTTCAATGTGCAAACTTTTAATATTATATCACAATCTTATGTAAATAGCAAATAAAAAAGAGTATCTATCCCTTAATAAATACTCTTTTTTTATCTTTATTTACCATATTTTTCATTATATTCTTCTTGAAATCCAAATAGACCTTGTCCTAGACTTACTGGAAAATATTTAGGTTCTATTTTCTTTTTACTCATAAAATCCCCTTTAAAATATTATTTATTATTACTCAAATACTTTTCCATAATATTTATAAATTCTTCATTGTTTTTTGTATTTATCATTTGATTTATTAATTTTTCAGTCATTTCTGCAGTACCAATATTAGACATTGTTTTACGAATGGCATAAATTGTAGTTAATTCTTTTGAAGTTAATAGTAAATCTTCTCTTCTCGTTCCAGATTGATTTATATCTATTGCAGGGAAAATTCTTCTTTCAGCTAAGCTTCTATCTAAGCGTACTTCCATATTACCGGTACCTTTAAATTCTTCAAAAATAACTTCATCCATTCTACTTCCAGTTTCTACTAAAGCACTAGCAAGAATTGTTAAGCTTCCAGCATCTTCTGTGTTTCTTGCAGCTCCAAAGAAACGTTTTGGTTTATAAAGAGCACTTGGATCAAAACCTCCAGATAAAGTTCTACCAGATGATGGAATTACAAGGTTGTAAGCTCTTGCAAGTCTTGTAATACTATCTAACAATATAACTACATCTTTCTTTTGCTCAGTTAATCTTTTTGCTCTTTCTAAAACCATTTCTGCAACTTTTACATGATGCTCTGGTTGCTCGTCAAAAGTAGAATATATAACATCTCCTTTTACAGAACGTTTCATGTCTGTAACTTCTTCTGGTCTTTCATCAATTAAAAGAACAATTAGTTCTACCTCTGGATTATTAGCTGTAATACTATTTGCAATTTTCTTTAATATAGTTGTTTTTCCGGCTTTTGGAGGAGCAACAATCATTCCTCTTTGTCCTTTACCAATTGGGCATAATAAATCCATTAATCTCATAGTATAGTCTTTTGAACTAGTTTCTAGTTTTAATTTTTTATTTGGATATATTGGAATTAAATCGTCGAAATTCTTTCTTTTCATGGCTTTTTCTGGGTGTTCACCATTTACTTCGCCAACAAATATTAAAGCAGGGAATTTTTCTCCTTCTTTTGCTTGTCTTTTTATACCTTTTATTTTATCTCCAGTATCTAATTTAAATCGTTTTATTTGAATTGGAGAAACATATACATCTCTAGGTGTTGATAGATAATTATCTCCTCTTAAAAATCCATATCCATCAGGCAAAAGCTCTAAAATTCCTTCAACATATTCATCCGTATCGCTAGTTAGAGTATAATCCAAATCTCCAGAAGCAGATTCTTTATTTTGCTTTTCTGCAAAATTTTCTGTAGTTTCGTTTTTTTCTTTATTTTCTGATTCTTCAGCTTCTTCTAAATTCTTTATTGCCTCAATTAAGTCTGCTTTTCTTTTTAATTTACTAATGTTTTCAATACCTTTTTCTTCCGCTAGTTGTTTTAATTCAATAAGTGAATATTTTTCTAAATTCATAAATTGCCCCCTTATTAATCTTATAAATTTTATTTAATTTTAATTTTTTTTGGAAAATTATATTAATAGAAATAATTTTAAAAGAAAATGAATAAAATTTTGATTTTTAAAATCTCAAATACTTAATTTATAGTGAAAGTTTAAGTACAAGAAAACTAAATAGTCAATTAACTTTTGACTATTTACTTACGTCTATATAAACTCTTTCGTTTGGCATATACATGTCTAATTTTTCTCTTGCTACTTTTTCAATGTATTCAGGAGTATTCATATTTTCTTTAGTTGCTTCTAATGATGCTTTTTCTTCATTTAATGTAGCTATTTTTTCTTCGTAATAATTTTGTTCTGTTTGATAAGAATTTAATTTTGCTTGTTGATTTACAAATGTATAAATAGCATATACAATAAACAAAGTCATAAATAATTTATAAATTTTATGTGATTTAAAAAATTTCATCCTATGTAACACTCCAAATATACTTAATTTTCTCTATTATAATATACTACAAAACTTTGTAAAATCCTTTTTATTAGTGTTTTTTTATTGTTTTTTTGATAAAAATATAAGGTATTTTTATCAATTTTATAATAAAAACTAATATGTTTTTACAAAATTTTACAATTACATTAATTATTATAACATAAGGTTTGCTAATTGTCAAAAAATAAAGTAAAATTCCTAAAAAAATTGCCATAAAAAGGTAAAATCTTACTTCTCCATTATTAAATTTTAATATACTATACAAAACAAGAAAGCCACTAAATACGAGAAAAATAACATCTTCTATTTGAGTTATTAAATCACTAGTATGAAAATTTTTGCGCAAAACTCGAAAAATATCATAAATAAGTCCGATACATATTCCTGCGACAAAAAATAAAATAAAAATTTGTCCTTGTGTATAGGATAACATTCTTCTCCCTACTCTCTAATGAATTTATAAGTTTAGTTCTATTTAAAAATTTTTCCTAAGAAACTTGTATGCTCTTTAAAACTTTCAGAATTTGAATATGCTAAATTTGAAATATTACCATCTACACTAAAATCAGAAGTATCAATGTTTAATTTATTTACTCTTAAATTTTCTCCTTTTATTGTAAGTAAGCCTAAAGTTGTTTGTACAATTATCATCTGATCATCAAAACTTAAAACATCTTTTACTCCTGATACATTTAATTTTTCTCTATTTTCTAAAACAATATTTTGTATTTCGTTACTTAGATTTCTGTTATCTTCCATACAACCCCTCCTTAAATTCCTTTAGAATATATATATTCGGATTTAAAGAAAATAGAACAAAAAAGTCTCCAGTAAAAACTGAAGACTTCTAATTAAATTCTAATTAAATTGTACATTTTTCTGTACCGAAAAACTTTTTGTGTATAGCTTTAACAGCCAAATCTGCTTCTTCTCCATCTACTAAAACAGATATTTTTATTTCTGATGTAGTTACCATGTGCATATTAATATTGTTCTCATATAAAGCTTCAAACATACTTGCTGCAACACCAGGTTTATTTGCAATTCCAACTCCAATTATAGATACTTTTGATAAATTTTCAGAATGTAAAATCTCCTCAGCATGAAGCTGAGCTTTGTTTTCTTCTAATACCTCTAAAGTTCTAGGCAAATCATTCATTTTTACTGTAAATGCAATATCTTTTGTTATGTGCTCGCCGAAGGATTGAACTATAATATCTACATTTATTGAATTTTCAGATAACAATTTAAATAATTTATAGGTTTTTCCTATTTTATTTTCTAAGCCTACTATTGTTATTCTCGAAATATAATCATCTTTAGTAACACCATTTATAATTAAATCTTCTAAAAGAGACTCTTTATTTGTTACTAAAGTTCCTATACTATTTCTTTCAAAAGTAGATTTTACATAAATAGGTATATTATATTTTTTGCCTATTTCAACACATCTATTATGAAGTACTTTTGCTCCCATACTAGATAGCTCTAGCATCTCTTCATAAGAAATTGTTCTAAGCTTTTTTACTTCGTCAACAATACGAGGATCTGCAGAATATACTCCGTCAACATCTGTAAATATGTCACATCTTTCTGCCTTTAAGCTAGCTGCCAATGCAACAGCTGTTGTATCAGATCCACCTCTTCCTAGAGTTGTAATATTACCATTCTCGTCAACCCCTTGAAATCCTGCAACTATTACAATATTTCCAGATCGAAGATATTCATTAATAGTTTCATTATGAATATAACGAATTCTACTATTAGTATGATTACTATTTGTTAAAATTGGTATTTGCCATCCACATAAAGATACAGCATTATAATTTTTAGTTTTTAGTAACATTGCAAGTTTAGCTATTGTAATTTGCTCTCCAACAGAAACTAAAACATCATGTTCTCTTGGATAAACTTTTTTGGTAACTTCTTTTTCTTCTGCAATTAATCTATCTGTTGTTTTTCCTTGTGCCGAAACTACGACTACTACTTGGTTATTATTTTTAACCTCGTCTATAATATGTTCTGAAACTTTTTCTAGTTTTTCTAAATTTGCTACTGAGCTTCCTCCAAATTTTTGTACAATGATTCCCATAGTTGTACCTCTTTTATAATTAAATCATTGCATAAATAATTATTTCCTAAATAAGCAATTCAATAATTTTTCTGTAATGATTAATTTTTAATGAAAAGTAAGATTTAAATTTAAATCCTACTTACTTTTATTATATTCTTTTAAGTGTTTTTTGTGATTCTAGTCTACACCTTCATCACAGCCACCGCCTCTTACATCTCTTACGTCTGTTTTGTAGTAGTCGCTATTTGGGTTTCTGCAATCACCACCTTCGTTGTATTTACACCATTTACATTTTGCCATAATTATTCACCTCCTTTATTGTTTATTTTTTTATTATGAATTATCATTTCTATAAAGCTTTTTTAAATAAGCAATCATAAAGTCATTTAAATCTCCATCCATTACAGCTTGAACATTTCCTACTTCATAGTTTGTTCTATGATCTTTTACTAAAGTATATGGACAAAAAACATATGAACGAATTTGACTGCCCCAAGCAATATCTTTCTGTACACCTTTTAGTTCTTCTATTGTTTGCTTATTTTCTTGTTCTTTTAGATTGATTAATTTTGATTTTAACATCATCATTGCGTTTTCTTTATTCATTTGCTGTGAACGTTCTGATTGGCAAGAAACTACAATGTTAGTTGGAATATGTGTAATTCTAACTGCTGAATCAGTTTTGTTAATATGTTGTCCTCCTGCACCAGAGGCTCTGTATGTATCTATTCTTAAATCTTCTGGATTAATATTTACTTCTATATCATCTTTTATTTCTGGTAATACTTCTAATGAGGCAAATGAGGTATGTCTTCTGCCACCACTATCAAATGGTGAAATTCTAACTAATCTATGTACACCCATTTCTCCTTTTAAATAACCATAGGCGTTTTCACCTGATATTAAAGCTGTTACACTTTTTATTCCGGCTTCATCTCCGGGTAAATAATCTAGTTCTTTTACAGTAAAACCATTAGAATTTGCCCATCTTGTGTACATTCTATATAGCATTTCTACCCAATCTTGAGATTCTGTTCCACCGGCTCCTGGATGAAGTGTAATAATCGCATTATAGCTATCATATTTACCTGAAAATAGCATTTCTATTTGTAACTGCTCTATTTTTTTATCTAAATTTTTAGTTGAACTTTCTAGTTCTTTTTCAAGAGCTTCATCTTTTTCTTCAGATAATAAACTGTTTAGCTCTTTTAAATCTGATATTTCATTTTTTATGCTTTCAAAACCTTGTAGTTTTTTTTCTATACTTTTTATTTTTGTATATACAATACTAGATTTTTTTGTATCTCGCCAAAAATCTTGAGCAGAGCTTTCTTTTCGCAATTCTGAAAGTTCTGATTTTAAAGCTTCTATGTTAGTAGTTTCTTCGAGTTTATTAATTTTTTGAGTAAGATTATCTAATAGTTTTAAGTTTTCTTCTAAATCTAGCATTAATTTCTTATTCCCTTCAAAATTTGATCAATTTCTTTTAATCTTTGATTGCATTGTCTAGCTTTATCACTATTCTTACTTTTAATAGCTTTTCTAAGCTCATTTTGAATAGCATGTTTTAGCTCATCCATTTTACTTTCGTCATTTTTTATTTCTTCTAATAAAGCTTTATATTCTTCTTCACTAATATTTTCCTGAATTTTATCTGCAATAGTCCTTCTAGCAAGTCTTTTTTCTTCCTCTTCTTTATTTTCTTTTGTTACAATTTCATGTTGTTCTTTAACTATTTTTGATAAATAATATGTAACACCTATTATTAGTGCAATTACTAATATAATAAAAAATATTATCATAATTTTCCCTCTTTTGTTTACTAAAATCTATAGTATTATTATACTTATTTATTTATATAAAGTCAATTATTAACTAAACTTTCACCCGTTAAATAGTTGATATAAGTGTTTTTACTAGCTTTTCTCTCTTTTATTATAAATATGTTATCTTCTCTACAAATAATATATTCTCCTAATAGAGCTAGCTTTTTATTGTAACCTACTTTTACAGCTCCACTATCTAAATAATTAATTTCTAAACTATCAACTTTGAAAAATTTGTTTAAACAATTTACAAAAAAATAAGTTAGATTCCAAACTGCATATACATTTGTATCATTTATAATTCCATGTGCTTCAATTTTATTTCTGAAAGCTAAAAATAATTCTGTTAATCCTTCAAAAGTAATTTCTTTTCCTGAAATATTAATATTAAGTAGTTTGCTTAGATAATATGTAACTAAAACACGTTCTTCTTTTGGTAGGATTATTTTTTCTTCCCTTATATGCTTGTACATAGGATGATTTTTATTTTCAAAAACATTCACTAAAATTTGTATTAAATAGCAAGAAGGGTTGTCTTTTACTATTGTATTATTTATTCTATTTGTTGCAAAATTTGAATTTGGGTTTATTGCGTAAGAATAATATTGCACACATTTTGCCATTACAGTTAGATAATTAAAATATAGTAAAACAGATTGATATGGAGATTGATTTAAAAAAGCATTTTTATACATTTGTAACAAAAATTTATTTTTAGGTAAATAATCCATTTTTAATTTTTTTTGTCTTGCATTAAAATTATTTATATAAACATTTTCCAAATTCTCTAATATTTTATCTTCTTTTTTTTCAGTTATATCTTTTTTATTTTTTAAAATAAAATTATATATATGTTTTGTATTTATTTTCTTTGGTTTTGGCACTTCAAAAAAGTTTTCTATAAATTCTACTACTGAATCAATATTACAGATTTTAATATCACTTCTTAAGTTTAAAGTATCACTTAATTTTGTCTTTTTAAAACTTTTTCCAGTAATTATGTGATAAATTTTTACATTATTAAAGTCTATACTAGCTATTGTATTTAATATATCCTCTTCTGTAATTACTTTTAATTCGTGTATTATAGCTATTGTATTATCTTCTATTAGATTTCTAATTCTTTTATTTTTAATTTTTTCAAAATCTTGCATATTTATATAAATATGATTTTTATTAATCTCTTGTTCTAGCCTATTTTGCAAATTTAAAGAATCTGGTGTTCTTTTTCCTTTTATCAATATAAAATTCAACTTTGTTTTTTTATTTATTAATGCATTAAATTTTAATTTTAATATTTTTTGTGATATTTTTTCTTCCTTTATAAAAATATTTGCTAATACTAAATAAATAATTGCAGTTATAATAAAGGTTAATGCAATATCTACAATTGCTGTATTTTCTTTTGTTATATAAAGCACTACTAAAATTTTTAATATTTCTATAATTACAAAATATTTTTTAGTTTTATAAATTATAGAGTTTTTATATTGATTTAAAACATTTCTTATATTTTTAGGGTTTGCAAATCTATCTAAGCAGAAAATTGCATAAATTATATCTATTCCTAAAATAACAACTATTATTTCTAAATATTTATATATATCTAAGTAAATAGCAATACCAATATTTATAGGAAATATTATATTTATAAAGATTAATTCAAATATAAAGCTAAGTATTATTAATATTAAATTATTTTTTAAATTTCTTTGTTCCATCTATATTATTAATACCTCCTTTATATTTTTGTGCGATATCTTGATTTGATAATCTATTGTCTATGTTTATTGTTATAATTGTATCTATTACTTTTCTTTTGCCAGTTTCATAATTTAATCTTTCTCTATACAAATCTTTTTCTTCATCATCCTCTTTTTCCGTTACAGTATTTGAATATAAATAAATTTCCCCTTTATCTTTCGAAATAGCCGTAATATCTTTTGAAAAGATTCTATGTATAATATCATCTTCTTTTATTGTAAAATTTAATTCTTCAAAATCTTGTATTAAAGTACAAGTTATATTAAATAAAGGCATAACAATTGCTTTTGCTAAATCGTAAGAAATTGATCCATGTGCAGCTAAATTATTTCTAATATCTGCAATTATTTTTGAGAGATCTTCTATAAAATAATAAGTCTCATTTAAGCTTTTATTTTTTAAATTTAATATTTTTCTTATTTCTATTATAGCTGAAATTAGATCTTTTGGCTTTACTAATCTTCCCTCTTCTGAATCTCCTATTCTATATTCTTTATTAAAGTTTGAAAAATTAATACATTTTCTCCAAGAAGCAAGCGTTCCAGATTTTACATCTGTTTTGTCTACCTTTTCTGGTGCATCAATTATTACTTTTAATCCTGTATAATGAATTACATATTCACTCATCTTTAATAAAGCATAGAAATATTCTATATGATTAAAAGAATTTAAAATGGAATTTAAAGCATATTTTATATATCTATTCTTATCTGATTCAA
>CALXZR010000125.1 GCA_944393295.1 uncultured Clostridia bacterium | reverse complement strand
AAAAATTCTAACTTTTATTTTTTCTTGTTAATAAATAGCTTCCGACGAGAATTATTTTTCTCTGTTGATAACTTTAAATATTTTTCATCATATCTTATATCTCTCTGTAAATTAAAAAGCTTATTTTCAGTATATTCAGAGGCCATTGCTCTCAAGGAATATTGAAAAATAAGTCTAAAGTGGAGCGGGTAGCCAGAAGCATAAAAATAGAGTCCTTACTGCTGTAAGAGTTCCAAGCTCTTTTTTTAATTTTGTTGACCTATTTGTTGGCAAGTTTATATTATAAATTTTATAATAATTGTTTCTTATTCTTTGAAATTTTTAAAATTTCAAATTGTTTCCCTATATAATAATTAAAATATTCTAAATTATTATTTTTTACATTGCAAACATAACTATTATGTATTCCTGTACTAGATAATTGTTTATTTATAAAAAAACTATCTCCCGAATTAGAAAAATACTGACTCAACATTTTATCACCCAAAAAAAGATATACTTATAATAAAGTATATCTTTTTTTATTTATTTTATGCCATTTTTTATATTTTTTTTATTTTCATTTATTATTTGAGCTTTGTGAGAAACTATACCAATATTTTTAGAACTAACTACTTTAGATTGTTTTACAAATGTACTATTCCTATTATTTACTCCTGTTGTAGATAAATAATGGCCTATTAACATACTATTATACATTTAAACCTCCTATTATTCCATATTATTTTGCCAAGAACTAGTATATTGAATTATATTTTGTGAAATGCTTAAATCTTGCATTAACATATAATTAACATCTGTATTTTGTTCAATATAGCTTTCACCTTTAACACTTTCAACAGTTGCAATTTTTATACTATTTGATATTTTTTGCAACATACCTATTTGAGTCGATGTAATATTAGATTTTATATTATCAGCTATTATTTTTTGCACATCATAAACCTCATTAAATTTCATTTCCTCTGAAAAATCTTCACATATTTGCCACATATATTTTTCCAATTCTGGATTTGTTTCTGCTATAGGCAAACCTATTTCAGCAGCTTCTTTTTTTGATAAAGGATAACCATGATGATAAAAGGCAGTATTTAGCATTTCAGAAATTGATTTAGCTTTAGCTTTATCTTCCATATGTGAAGAAAGTAATTTTTCACTCAAAGATAATGCTAATTGTGAACTTCTTTTAGCAACACCTATCGGAACAGTTCCAACTTCTCTTGTTAATGCTTCAAATGATTTTTGCATCAATTCTTGATCAGCAATTCCTATATCTTTTACAAATTCTATATATTTTTTTATGTCTTCATACGCAAAGTGCATAGGTGGTTGATTTGGTTTTTGAACTGTTAATTGAGGGTCAACAGGTCCTAAATTTGCATATGGATGCATAATTATTTCGTCTGCACCTACAGCCAACAATGTTGCTGCACTGTATGCATTATATGGTATCATAACTCCCAATTTATTATACCTATCTCTTAATAAATTATCTATTCTAAGTGAAACAATTGGGTCTCCACCTGTACTTATTATAAGAAAGTCAATACCATCTGCTGTTGCTGGTATTGCATTCATATGTCTTATTATCTCTACTATAACATCTTGTGCCATCATTACATTTATTCCTGGTTTTAGAGAAGTAACATAAGTTAAAAGTGGACGGTGTCTTATTTCTTCAATTTTTCTATATAATTCTTTTCTTTCAGCATATGACATAACTAATTTTCTCCTTTATTTTATTGAATTATATCATATAAAAACATATTTTTAAATAATTTTCAATAATTTTTTAATAAAAAAGACGAGTAGAAAACTCGCCTATAATTTTTTATCTTATTTTACAATTTCAGTTATATTTAAAGTATATCCTAATACTTCACCAACCTCTGTTATTTGTCCTTTTACAACAATTGTATCATCTTTACTTAAAGTTTTAACAATATCTTTAGTTGCTTGGTCTTTTATAAAACATTGAATTGTCATAAAATCCCATTCATCTGTTGTTGAACCAATAGAAATATAACTTAAATCAGAATCAATATTAGTTAATTTACCTGTTATTTCCAAATATTTTTTATTATAAGTATCTTTTGCTGCTGCTGCATTATTTTCCAAAGCATCATTTAAAGCATCTACATCTATAGCTGTATATTCTATAGTTTCTGGTGTCTCTGTAGTTGTTGTTACTGTATCTCCAGTTGTTGATGCTACATCTGTATTAGTAGTATCACTTCCTGAACTACCCGCAACTGCAATTATAATAAGAATTAAAATTGTATATAACACTGGATGTTTCATAAAAAAGTTTCTTTGGTCCTTTCCACATTTTGGGCATTTTTTTGCTGATGAGCTTATTTCTTCGCCACATTCTTTGCATTTCTTCATTGCCATAGTAAAATCCTCCTTAAATTTTTCCATAGATTATTTCATACAAAAATAATAACATATTTAAAATTTTATTTCAATACACCAAACTAATTTGGTGCATTGAAATTTCATTTTTATTTTTTCAATTCGCCAAAGTGGTCTGTCTTGAATATTTGCTATGATTTTTACATAAGATATTTCTAGGAGAAAATTTTTATGAAATTATCAGACGCAATTCGAAAAAGAATTAAATATTATTTAAAAGAAAAAAACATGAAAGTTTGGGATTTATGCAAATATTCTGGTATTCCATGTTCAACAATTAGTACTTTTATGTCAGGAAAAACAGAACTATTAAAAATTGATACGCTTTTGCATATATGTAATGGATTTAATATTACTTTAAAAGAGTTCTTTTCAGATTCAACATTTGACACAGCTGAACAAGATTAAAAAAGAAGTTTACACATTTTTGTATAAACTTCTTTTTTTATTATTTTATTATTCTCCAACTTCCTTTTTTGGTAGAACCAATTCTCTCTATTATTCCATTATCTTTTAAATATTTTATATTATATGATATAGTATCTCTAGTTAAACCTAACTTTTCAGCCATCTCTACTTGAGTAATATATGAATCTAATCTTATTAATTCTAAAATCTTTTCTTGTGTAGAATTACTATATACAATTTCTTGCATAGAATTTTGTTCTAAAATTATTCTATCTATAGTTTCATTTATCATTTTTAACATAAACTCTATAAATTCTGTGGATTCACCAGCTTTATTACAACTATCTATAACATTATAATATTCTTCTTGATATTCTTTTATTAAACTTTCAATAGGAACATATTCAAAAATCTCTTTCCATTCAGAAAGTAATGCAGATTGCCATAGTCTAGCCATTCTACCATTACCATCACCGAAAGGATGTATAAAAACAAATTCATAATGAAATACAGAAGAATATATCAAAGGATGAACATTCTCTTTTACTTCTTTCAACCAATTAAATAAATCTTGCATTAAAGATGGAACCATTTTTTCTGATGGTGCTACAAAAATAACTTTATCTCCATCTTTTACACATTCTCCATGACTTCTAAATTTTCCACTTTCTTTTTCTATTAAAAATGTCATAATTCCATGAATCATTTTTAAATCTTTTATAGAATATGGATCAATTTCAGAAATCTTACTATATGCTTCATAAGCATTTTTAACTTCTTGTATATCAGTTTTATCTCCAATTACCATTTTACCATTAATAACATCTTGTACTTGAAATAAAGATAATTGATTATTTTCGATAGCTAAAGAAGAATGTATTGAACTAATTCTATTTTGTTTTCTTAGTTCAGGCATTCTATTTAAATTTATATAACTATTAATTTCTCCAACTTTTTCCATTATTTTTGAAATATAATCTAACATTTTATCCGTTATTTTATAAGGTGGTATATATTTATCCATTTTTTCCTCCTCTGTTCATCTCTCTATTATATTATACAATATTTAGCATTTTATATCAATATTTCTTGTGTAATTCTTGTGTAATTCTTGTGTAATTTCTTGTGTAAATCAATTATTTTATTTTTTAATTATACACCATATACTTTGTCAAATTTTTCTTTAAAAAGATTATATTCCTCATTCAAGTCAAGATTAAATTGTTTAATTATATCTGGGATTATTACATCTATTAAATTTATTAATCTCGCTGAATCATTATTTATATCTCCCCATTTAGGATTTACATCTATAAAAAAATTTCCATTGTCATTATTAGTATGTTGAAACACACTCCCCAAACATTCATGGGTATATCCACATAAATACTTATAACATACATATAACTCTTCTATTCCTATATCTTTACACAATTGTTTAGTATCTGAACAAGATTTTACTCCTTGCTTTATTAATTCTTCTGCACCAATCTCAAACTCTAATTTCTTTTGTTCTAACATTTCTTTTGGAACAAATGTATACATCTTAATTTCATCTATATAATTTAATAATTTAATTTGTTCTTTATACTCTTTTAACAATATCATTTTATAATTATTTTTATCTTTTAAAACGAATAATATATTAACTATTAAATCAATTATTTGTCTTAATATGCTTTCAAATTTCGTATCAAATCCATGCTCTAATAATATTATGGCAGCTTGATATAATTTATGTACATTAACAAATGACGCCGCAATATATTTATTCTCATCAGTTAATTCGATTCCATCTAAAGCATACGATAATTTATATAAAAATCTATTAAATTCATATAGTATTACATATTCGTTTTTATTTTTTATTTTTTATTTTATTTTCTTCAATAAGAAATCTCATATTTTTATCTAAAAAACCATCATTTAATTCTATCATATTACTCTTCCTTCTTTTTTTATACTACACATATTTCTATCATAATAATAATTATTATTCAATAAATTAAAATTAAAACAAAAAAATTAAATTTATATAATCCAGTTATATCAACACTTTCAAGTAAAATCTGCACTGTATGCAGAATTTTGTGAAAAATATCATTTTTTATTCAAATTTTATATAAAAACACCACTTTTTTACTAAAAACATGCCAAAAATCTGCATGGTATGCAGATTTACCTGCGTACAGTGCAGATTTTAGTTTTTTGACTCTTTTTTATATTTTTTCTATACTAAACTTGTACATGAATTATAAAAAAGTTGCACTGTACGCAACATTTTGTGAAAAACAACATTTTTTATCATTTTTTGATATAAATTTACTCATTTTTTATCAAAAAACACCCGAAAAGTTGCATGGTATGCAATTTTCGTTGCGTAGAGTGCAACTTTTTAAAATTAGACAAGTTAACATAAAAATAATATACTCTATTTATAAACACACAAACAAAACGAGATTCTAGATTCTCGTTCCCTATAAAAAATACTTATAAGTACTACTTAAGATAAAACAAAGTTCTCTATAGAGAACTTTGTAAAATATAAAATTATGAAAAATTATTTTTGACGAAAAATAATTTTGAATGATTTTATAACATAATTTAATTTTGTAGTTTTCTACTCCTCTAGTAGAGAACTTAAATAAATTAAATTATGCAAGGGGTTATTAGGGGTATCCCCTAATCATACAGAGGTCTTTTGAAAAAAGTCCTCTAGTATGTTACAGCACTTTGTACTTTATCTCGTATATTTTATAAGAGAAACTTCAAATTAACATGGATTTTTAAAACGAGGCTCGAAAAACATTGTTAAATACACTATTACAAAGATTTTACCATTTTAATTTTTCCGGACTTTTTCGGAGTTTCACAGACTTTTCCGTGTTTTCAGTAATTTGCTGTTTTTTCTGCTAATATTAAATTAAATAGTAAGTGCACAACTATTTAAAACTCCTCTAATATAGAACATTTTAGCTCAAAATTAGAGGTGTCACTTAAAACTATGTAATCTTTGTTATTCAGGCATTACAAAAGAAAAAACACTCAATTTTTATGACAGATTATGACAGATTAATACAAATTATTAAATTTTATGACAAAAATACATTTACTACAAAAAGCATGTTAATATTGACTCATGAGTACTCAAACACAGACTTCGAAGTCTCTTTAATTTTAAAAGAAAGGAGACAAAATGAGTTTTACAATAATTAGAAATATCAAACATAAGTCTAATACTTTAAATTTAGCATTTAGACATAATGAACGAAGAAATACTAATTACTCAAATAAGGATATTGATAAATCTAAAGGAAAACAAAACTATTCAATTAAAGCTTGTAATGTTCCATATTCAAAAAGAGTTAATCAATTAAGAAATGAATATCACTTAAAAGGTCAAATAAAAACAACTAGTAATATTGCTTGTGAATATATCATTACTTCTAGTAAAGAATTCTTTGAAGAAATTGGAGAAGCTGAAACAAAAAGATATTTTGAAACAGCTTACAAGTTTGTTGCAAATTATAAAAATTTAGGCGAACAATATATTATTTCATCAAAAGTACACATGGATGAAACAACACCTCACATGCACACAGTATTTCTTCCAGTAGTTCACACAAAAGATAAAAATGGTAATCCAATAGAAAAACTTTCTTGTTCAGACTTTTGGAAAGGCAAAAATAGTTATAAAAATCTTCAAGATAACTTTCACTCTTATATGGTACGTAGTGGATTTGATTTAGAACGTGGTAAAAACCACGAGAATGAACATATTCCTATTGAAAAGCTAAAAGTGATAACTAATCATGAAGTACAAAAATATGAGCTTAATTCTCAAAAGAACGAACAAGAACTTAATACAAACAATATTGAAGAATTACGAAGCGATTATCGTAGAGTTATAAGAAAATTTAACACCTTGGCTCAACAATATACAAGAATAAAAATAATTAATGATTCAACTTTAGAAGAAATCGAAAGAGTTAAAAAGAAATGCGATACTCTTGAAGAAGAATGTACAAAAACTAAAAGTGAAAATTTACAATTAAGAAATTACATTCATAAAGCTTTAGAATATGTAAGTATACTTTTTGACTTTCCTATCGATCGACTAAAGAGATTAATTAAAGAATATATAATAAAAAATAAGGAGAATAAAAAATATGAAAGAAAAAATGAAAGAATTAGATAATAATCCATTAGGAATTGAATTTATTGAAACTACAGAAGAAGAAAGAAAAAATTTAACAGAAACACTTATCGCTTATGGAATTAGCAATTTAGATAATCCATTTAAAAATCTTACTGTTCATGAAGTTGCAAAAGATTTACATATAGGAAGAAATAAAGCTTACGAAATTTTTAAAAGAAAAGATTTCCCGGCTATAACTATTGGTCGTACTTGGCAAGTAATGTATCTAGCTTATCTTATATGGAAACATGACAACTCTAGAAAAGTCTAGGAGGTGATTATTATAGCAAGACAACCTAGAAAAGGAAATGGTGGTGTTCATTATAATTCAGCAAGAAGAAATTGGACTGCCTCTTATAATCTTATAGATTTAGAAACAGGACTTGAAAAAAGAGTTAGAAAATCATTCCCAACTCAGGAATTAGCAAGACAACATTTAGATGAAATTTTATTACAAAAAAATAATAAACTTTTCATCGAACATAATGGCATACCACTTTTAAAATTAATGAAAATGTTACTACAGAAAAAAGTTGATTCCAATTTAATAACTGACAGAGCTTATGCTAGAATTATGGATACACTTCGAATAATAGAGAAATCTTATTTAGCTATCAAAAATATAAATGAAATTTCTACCGAAGAAATTCAAGCATACTTAAATTCATTAACTGAAAAATATAGCAACTCTTCTATACAAAAAATTTATTTTCAATTTAAAAATACTTTTGAATATTGTTTAAATAAAGGCTATATTCATCAAAACCCAATGTATGAAACAGTAAAACCCAAAAGCAAAAAAGAAGATAAAGTTTTCAGAGCTTTAGAAGTTGAAGAACAAAAAGCATTAACAGATTATTTATTGAGTACAAACCTTTACGATACCCCTTATAAAAATGTATTTCTAATACAATTATATATGGGACTTCGTGTTGGTGAAGCACTTGCTTTAAAAAATAGTGACATTGATTTAAAAAGAAGAATTTTATCAGTAAACAGAACTTTAACAACTGACAAAAATGATAAAGTTTGTGTTGGAAAATCAACAAAGACTTATGCTGGAAAAAGAGAACTACCTATCCCAGATTTTATATTACCTTATATCTTGGAACAAATGCATGTTGCACAAGATAATTTAGATGAAATGTTATTCTTAACTCCAGATGAAGGACTTGTTCTTCATTCTACTATAAATAGGAAACTAAAAAGCATTGCTAAAAAAGTTGGAATTGAAGAAAACATTTCTACACACTGTTTAAGACATACATATGGTACAAGATGTATTGAATCTGGAATGCGAGCAGTAGCACTTCAAAGGTTGATGGGACACACAGATATTAATGTTACTTTAAATACTTATACTACTATCTTCAACAAATACAAAGAAGAAGAACTTCGCAAAGTTAATGAATATTACTTAAATAATAATATTTTAAATATTAATCATTTGGATTCTATATTATATCTTGAAGAAAACAATAATGAACCTATATTATAGTCTACAAGGGAATGCTTATGCATTCCCTTGTTTTATAATTTCTTTAATATATCTTCAAATACTAACATTTCTTGAGCTTTTATAACTACTCCCAAATTATTTGGTATTTGAGTAACAGATACTGGCTTTGTTGAAACTGGTATGTCAATAAAACCTAATTCTCCTGTTACTGTATGTTGAGCTACAGCATAAATTATTCCAACAAATAGCAGCCTACTTCCAGCAATTAATGAATTTCCCATATTATAAGAACCTTGATTATAAATAAAAACTGGAGACCCACTTGATCCACCATAAATAGAAGCATCAATTAAAAATTCTTTTTTTTGTTCAAAATCATAAATTATTGGTGTAGCAGTAATACCCTTCCTAACTATTGGTAGATTATTATAACTATCCCAAATACCATCTGGATATCCTACTACAGTTACGTCTTCTATTACAGAAATTTCTTTTATTTGTTCATCTGTAATTATATTATTTTTCTTAAGCATTGCCATAGCTATTCTTATATGATTTTTATGAGCTTCTGTAATTATTGAAGCAATAGGTAAAATACACAAATCAACATTATCATCTGGATGCATTATCCATTGTTTCTCAAAATTCATAATATTAACAGTATATTTTTCTCCTGCAATAAATTCATTATTTTCATTTACTATAGAAAAATATAATCTTCCCATTTTTCCATCTCTAACAACATGTTTATTCGTTACTATTATTGGAATTTTCTTATCTTCAGAAAAATCAAATTCAAAAAAAAATCCTGTTCCTGTAGAAACACCTTTATCTGTAACACATTCTATTCTTATAGTATTTCTAATTAAAAAATCACTATTACTCATATTATTCTCCTTTTCTAATATTAAATTATCAATAAATTCTCAAATAACCCGAACATTTGTATTTTATAACATTTTATTCTCAAAGTCAAATAGATTTAATAAATAGTGGTAATTATTTTTGCTTCCGACTTTCCTATCAAAGTCTGCTTCCGATTTTGTGAAACTAAACATCTGTTGCCAACATTTACATCTGTAAACCTACTTTGATTACATAATATTTTCTACACCTATTGCAAACTCTAACTTCTTTTTATTTTTGCCAACAAAATGGCTTCCGACCAAGATTATTTTTTGGGGCTGTTGCCAGGTTTGTCGGCTCTTTTTCAATATCTCTCAACTTCATGGTGTGTTATTATGTATTAAAAATGCTCACTTTTCAAGCATTTCCGGGACGTACTAAAACGCTGGAAGCACTGAAAAATGAGCTTTTGTGGAGCGGGTAGTGGGAATCGAACCCACGAGACAAGGTCGGAAGCATTGCATTTTACCACTAAATTATACCCGCATTTATAATTTTATTATAGTATAAATCCTATCTTTTTTCAAGCTATATTCCTATACTATTTCAATTGTTTGCAAAGTTTTTAGCCTCTACTATAATATTTTACCTAAATTTTATAAATGAAAAAAGCCATCATACTAGACTTTTCTAATACAATGACTAATTTGATGGAGCAGGTAGCGGGAATCGAACCCGCATAGCCAGCTTGGAAGGCTGGAATTCTACCATTGAACTACACCTGCAAATGTAATATTAAATTTTATTTTAAAATTATACTAATACTATTAATTAATATAATTTGGAGCAGGTAGCGGGAATCGAACCCGCATAGCCAGCTTGGAAGGCTGGAATTCTACCATTGAACTACACCTGCACACATCAATACACCTTGCCTTGACAAGTATAGATTATAAATTATTTTGCTAACTTTGTCAATAGTTTTTTATCTATTTTTTGTAATTAATTTTACTACTTTATAACTTTTATATTCACTACATTCACTACTATGTACTGTACTTATTATAATATTAAACATTATTCAAATATGAAAGAAGCCTATAAGCTTCTCCCATATTCAAACTTATAATTTATATTATTTTTTAGCTTCTTCAGTTTTTGTAGCTTCTGCTTTTGTTTCAGCAGTTTCTTGAACAGCTGGTTCTGCTTCTGCTGCAACTTCAGCATTATCTGCTTCACCAGGAACAACTTCTTCTTTAAGAACAATTTCTTTTGTCTCGATTCTTGCTCCAATTTTTTCCTTTGTTTTAGCAGCTTTACCAACTCTATCTCTTAAGTAATATAATTTAGCTCTTCTTGCTCTACCTACTCTAACAACTTCTACTTTTTCAATCATTGGAGAGTGCACTAAGAATGTTTTTTCAACACCTACACCATAAGAAATTCTTCTTACTGTAAATGTAGCATTTACTCCTCCACCTTGTTTTTTAATAATAATTCCTTCGAATACTTGGATTCTTTCTTTATTTCCTTCTTTAATTCTAACATGAACTCTTACTGTGCTACCAATATTAAGTTCTGGAATTTTATTTTTCATTTGCTCATGTTCTATAGATTTTAAAATATCCATTTTCTTTCCTCCTTTTTTTAATCTAATAATGCTATCAATATCCATTTTCACAGATTACTTCACATTATCTTTTTTTATAAATCTCTCAAAAATTTTTTATCCTCTTCAGTTAAATTAGCTTTTTTTAAAAGCTCTGGTCTATTTTTTAAAGTTATTTCCAAAGACTTTTGCCTTCTCCATTTTTCAATATTTTGATGATTTCCTGAAGTTAAAACTTCTGGTACTTTTATTCCTAAAAATTCTTCAGGTCTTGTATATTGTGGATATTCAAGTAAATCATTTGAAAAACTCTCTTCAGCTTTCGAACCTTGCTTTAAAACTCCATCTATATATCTTGAAACACTATCAATTAAAACCATTGCAGGTAATTCACCACCAGTTAATACATAATCTCCTATAGAGATTTCTTCACAACCAATCTGGTCTATTACTCTTTGGTCTATTCCTTCATAATGCCCACACAAAATAACTAAATGTTTTTCATTAGCAAGTTCTTCTACTTTCTTTTGGGTTAAAGTTTTACCTTTAGGAGACATATAAATTGTTTGGGCATCTTTACTTTTTACAGAATTCCAAGCGTCCCATACAACATCTGGCTTCATTAGCATTCCTGCTCCACCACCATATGGTGTATCATCAACTTTTTTATGTTTGTCTTTTGAAAAATCTCTAATATTAATTAAATTAATATCTATTAATTGCTTTTTCATTGCTCTGCCAATAATACTTTGTTTCATTGGCTCAAACATTTCTGGAAAAAGTGTTAATACTTCAAACTTCATTTATTAAAGCCCCTCTATTAAATTTACAATTATTTTGCCATTATCTAAATCAACATTTTTTATTACTTCTGGTATCCCTGGTAAAAGTTTTTGCTTTCCAAGTTCATCTTTTACAACATAAATATCATTGCTACCTGTATTGTAAATATCATCAACTTTACCTAAAGCTATTCCATCCTCAGTATATACCTCTAAGCCAATTAAATCAGCTATGTAATAAATACCCTCAGCCAAAGGTTCTAAATCACTACGATTTACTAAAATATAGCAATTTCTTAGTGTTTCAGCTTCCTCAATTGTATTAATTCCTTTTAACTTTAATATTACTTGATTTTTATGGTATGAAACTTTTTCTATTTCAAATTCTTTGTTTTCATTTTTCATTTTAACTAGAATCGTTTTTAAAGTTTCAAATCTATTAATCTTTTCAGTAAAAGGATTAACTTTAACTTCGCCTTTTAAACCTTTAACATTTACAATTTGTCCTAATTCCAAATATGGATTCATATTTACTCCTTAGCCTACAAATTCGATAATTGCTTTCTTATGTTCTTTTACAGCAACAGCTTTCATAACTGTACGAATAGATTTTGCCATTTTTCCTTTTTTTCCAATTACTTTACCCATATCGCTTTTAGCAACTTTTACTTCATAACAAATAGATTTTTCATTTTCTTTTTCTGTAATTAATACTTCATCTGGAGCATCAACTAAATTTTTGATTACTATTGTAAGTAACTCTTTCATTTAAAACACCTCTTTCGTTATGACTATTTTGCAGCTTTTTCAATTAAAGCTTTTACTGTATCTGTAGGTTTTGCACCATTTTTTATCCATGTAGCAACTTTTTCATTATCTAATACTATTGTTGCTGGATCTGTCATAGGATTATATGTTCCTATCTTTTCAATGATTTTTCCATCTCTTGGGCTCTTTGAATCTGCAACAACAACATGATAAAATGGAGCCTTTTTCTTTCCTACTCTTTGTAATCTTATTTTTACCATAAAATTCACCTCCAAATTAAATCTTTATATATAAAAACTTCATAATGAAATTAATCATATAACTATTTTAAATCTTTTAATTTTGAAACATCAATATCGTCTAGTTTATCTAAATTCATATTTTTCATCATTCTTTTCATAGCACCTTTGTTTGAAGTCATATCCTTCATCATTTTCTGTGTCATTTCAAATGATTTCATAAATTTATTTATCTGTTCTACTGTTGTTCCACTACCTTTTGCTATTCTCAAACGTCTACTTCCATTTAAAATTTTAGGATTTCTACGTTCTTCCTGTGTCATTGAACAAATAATAGCTTCTATTCTAGTAAATTCTTTATCATCTATTTTTACATCTTTTAATTGATTCATTCCTGGAATTAATTTTAATATAGATGAAAAAGAACCCATCTTTTTCATTTGGCGTAACTGAGTTAAATAGTCATCTAAGTCAAATCCTTGCTTACGCATTTTCTTTTCTAGTTTAGCAGCTTCCTCCATATCGAAGGTTTCTTCTGCTTTCTCTATTATAGAAAGCACATCACCCATTCCAAGTATTCTTGATGCCATTCTCTCTGGATAAAAAGCTTCTATATCATTTAATTTTTCACCTGTTGCAATATATTTAATTGGTCTTCCTGTAATTTTCTTTACAGATAATGCTGCACCACCTCTTGTGTCTCCATCTAATTTTGTAAGAACAAGACCATCAATTCCAAGTTCCTCATTAAAAGTTTGTGCAATATTTACTGCATCTTGACCTGTCATTGAATCTACTACTAGTAAAATTTCATGTGGTTTAACATCTCTTTTTAGATCTTTAAGTTCTTGCATTAAGGCTTCATCTATTTGCAAACGACCTGCTGTATCTATAATTACAACATCATTTAATTTTGATATTGCATAAGATATGGCTTGCCTTGCAATAGAGCTTACATTTTTTTCTGTTTCATTTGAAAATACTGGAATATCTAATTGTTTTCCTACAACTTGTAATTGCTTAATAGCAGCTGGTCTATATACATCACATGCTACTAATAATGGTTTTTTTCCTTGTTTTCTAATAATATTTGCTAATTTTCCAGCTGTGGTTGTTTTACCTGAACCTTGCAAACCAACTAACATTATAATAGTTGGTGGATTTGGAGTAAAATTAATTTTTGACTCTTCTCCTCCAAGCAAAGCTACTAATTCATCTTTAACTATTTTTACAACCTGTTGACCTGGTGTTAATGATTTTAATACATCTTGACCTAAGGCTTTCTCCTCTATTACTTTTATAAAATCTTTTACAATTTTATAGTTAACATCAGCTTCAAGTAATGCTAGTTTTACTTCTCGCAAAACCTCTTTTAAATCACTCTCTGTGATTCTTGCTTTTCCTCTTAATTTTCTTGTAATATCTTGTAATCTAGAAGATAAACCTTCAAAAGCCATTTGCAATTACCTCTCTTTTCTTAAACTAAACAATTTAATTTATTTTTTACATC
>CALXZR010000124.1 GCA_944393295.1 uncultured Clostridia bacterium | reverse complement strand
TGAAATTTTTAAATGAACACAAATTACAAGGTATAAAAATACATTCTACTTATGTTGTTAAAAATACTGAACTTGAAAAAATGTATAATGCAGGAAAATATAATCCAATTTCTTTAGAAAACTATTTAGATGCTTTAGTATTTATAATTACACATATAAATCCAAATTTTATTATACATAGAATTAGTGGAGATGCTCCAAAGGAACTTTTAGTAGCTCCAGAATGGAACTTGCATAAAAAGCTAGTGCTAAACGGTTTAGATAAAATTATGCGTGAAAGGGATTTATGGCAAGGGATGTATTATTTCCCTTAAATCTTCTATTGCTTTATCTATATTTCTCATTCCGTTTCCTATTGGATAATATACAGGATATACTTCATATTCTCCACTTTTCAATTTTAAAATATATTTTTTCTTTCTACATTCTGAAACACATATTTTTTGGTTTAAAATTATACTACTTACTTGGTTGCCAAAAGTTATTATTTTTTTTGGCTTTATTATTTCAAACTCTTGGAACAACAATTCTAAATATTCTATATATACACTATTTGGTAATGGTCTTGCATCTAATTGGGTACATTTACCCAAATTGGTTATAAAATAGTTGTGCTTTTCCACATTTTCATACACTTTCTGTGCAAAATTTTCATCCCAATCTGCTGGTTTTTTTAGTTCAATACTTTCAAATATTTCTTTATCTAATAATCCAATCTTAAAAAACAACTTCCATATATTTTTAGTACCAACCCATGGAGATTGTATACCTTTCCACTCTGGTAAAGATGCTATGTTTCTTCCAGTTGGATTCATAAATACAAAACATAGTTCTGGATTTTTTGTTTGTCCACCATTATATATAGATTTAAGTTCTTTTGCTCCATATTTTTTCTGTAATTTATCATATTCTAGTTTTAGTTTTTCTAATTTTTCTTTACTATTCATATACTGCACCATTATTTCATATTAATTTTAAAATTCTATATCTTCTTCTGTATATTGTTCTGCTTTTAAACCAAATCTAGTTCTCATATAATCTAACACTAATGTCATACAAATTAATGCAATAAGTCCAACTAATAAAAATGCGTTTTGAACTCTAAATACTTTTAGTAATAAACCTCCTAATATTGAAAATATACTTGCTGCAATTCCTCCAATAAATTCATAAGTAAAACTTACTTTATTTCTCATTTCTGGTTTAGTAAAATTTTTCAAATATTTAGCTTCTAATATATACCATATAGATGCACTTATTTTTGTAACAGCCAGCATTACTAGAACAAAAGGAATAATGGCTTTCTATTATTTAAGCTTGTTACAAATCCAATGAATATACAAGCTAATATGTACATAAGTGATAAAAAAGATAGAGTTCGATTTTTAAATTTCTTCTCTATATTCTTTTTTAATGATATTGAAACTCCACCAATTAATGTAAGTACTGCAAAAATCATAGAAAATTGTTCTTCTGGTATTCCTATATTTATCAATAAATCACCATTATATGTATCTATAATTTCTATCAAACTATAAAATACCACTTGAAATAAAATAAAAGCTCTCATCCTTTTTGACTTTAAAATAAATTTAAAAGAATTCTTTAAATCTTTTTTATACTCTTTAATTGTTTTTAAAATATTTGCATTTTCTTTTGTTTTTACTTCATATATATCTTGAAAGCCAAAAGATAGTATTGTAGATATAATTACAAAGCCTAAGCATATTAACATTGGTATATAGTTATTTATTACAAATAAATAACCTGCAACTAGTGAAGCAATACCATCTAATATATAATACAGACTACCACCTTTAGCATCTAATTTCGAATATAAGCCATCTCCACCTTTAGTAGAAACAGAATCATACAGTAAATTTGGTTCAGATATTGTTTTCACCGTATATCCCAAAGCACATAATAAATCTGCTATTATAACACTTATCATCCCTGGAAAAATTAATAAAACTAAAATATAAAAAATTAGCATAAAATTTCCAAATACTATACTCTTCTTTTTTCCTAAAAAATCTGTAATAGTAACAGCAGGTATTTGCATTAAAATTTTAAAAAGTAAATAAAATCCATTAATTACTAATACTTCTGAAGCTGTAAGCTTTTTGGTGATAGTGTAAAATAAAAACTCTATTGAATAAAAAAATAGCAAATCCCAAGAAAACATTTTATATATTGGATAAAGTTTTGCATTTTTTCTTCTTATTTGGCTTAGCCTTTTCTCATCATTCATTTGTATATTCCTTAAATTACTTATTTAACTTATTTTGTCTATTAATATTCTGAAAATTCTACCGGCATATTTTCATATAATGGTATTATAAAGTTCAAATTAGAGTCTACAGTATCTGATACTTCATATATAGATTTCATATTACTTGCTTCTGACTTAGGAGCAAGTAAATTTTGCATATATTGGTGTGAATATAATCTTTCGTCCATATTTACAACATCAAATTTTTGTAAATATAGTGTATTTTGACCTATATTTATATAACCTATTTTTACAAAATCTACGCCACCAATTAAAGCTTTTTCTATACTATCCCAACCTTGCTCATATGCATATTTAGCAGCATTTTCAATTATTTCATCTCTTGAATTTCCAGTGGCATTTATATTAAATGGATTATATATTACTGTTCCATTATATTCATATCCTTTTGATAAAACAGTTCCGTCTCTTCCTTGCTCTTGTATTAATCTAGAAGTAATAAAATATGCATCTACATTAGCATTTTTTCCTGCTTGGATTAAAGCCTCAGCAACATTTTCTCCTTCTAAAAAGGTATCTTCTGTAAGTGACATTATTCCTTCTACTGTTTGAGCTCCTTCTGTATATTTTAACTCTGCAAATTGAAATATATTATCATCATTTAAAATATTTCTTGGATCCATTTGATACATTATTGCTCTATCTGATGCACAAAGCCAAGTTCCATTATCATAGGTTTTATCTCCACACACCTCGCATTTCCAGCTTTCTGGGTATTTAGAGGAATCAGGAATTAAATTTAAAGGATTCTTTCTTAAGTCTGAATGACCTTCATTTTCAATTACTTCTTCCCAATCTAGCCTTGTATAAAAAAGTGTAAAAGTCCAATTTGGATGACTTTCTTGCAAGCTATCAATTAATTCTTTGTATCCTGGATATTTGCTTTCACTTATATTTGTTCCATCATACATTACATATTTTTGTTTACTCTTTTGGTTGATTACAATTATTGAAATTAATACTATTGCAACAATTAGAACTAATATAATTAAAGAAATAATTTTCACTTTAATTGGTATGGATTTTATAAATTTTCCAATGTTTTTACCTAATCTTATTAAATTATTTACTATTTTATTTATTATATCTTTAAATCTATTCATGTTACTATTCTACCACATAATATATGTTTTTTCTACAAAATACTTAAATTAAAATATAATTTACTGTGTTTTCAAAAATTGAACTATATTTTTTCCTATATTTTTATCTTCTCCTTGTAAATACTTACTTATTTCTCCTGTTTTACATATTGTATATTCTTCTAAAAACATATTTGGTTCAACTTTTAAAGCTAAACAAATTTTTAAAAAATTAATAATTGAACATGCATAAATTCCTTTTTCTATTGCTCTTATATAGCTTTCAGATAAAAAAGTTTTATTTGAAATATCTTCTATTGTTAGTTTTCTTTTTTTACGCAATTTATATATCTCTGTCCCAATATATTTTAGTATAATATCTTTTTCATCTATTAATTTTTCACTAATAATTACTTCTCTATCCATCCAGATGCCTCCTTTTATATGCGAACATTTAATCGCTTTTTGATATTGTACTACATTTTGATAAAAAAATAAAGTATTAAATATATAAAAATTTTACAAAAAAAAATTCTTGCCTATTTTATACAAGCAAGAATTTTTAATTTTACATATTATTTTATTTACTAATTGTTTTCTAATTTTGGTGCTCCAACTGGACCACATTGTTATATGAACAGTTTTAAATATTTTAGAAAGTGTTAAAAAAGTATCAATAATATATTTCAAATTAGTAAATTTAAAGATTTATATTGATTATATATCATATTGGATGATATAATTTATATAGGAGGTTAATTATATGATAAAAATTTATGATATACCAATTTATAGAATTTCAGAAGATGCATATGATAAAGAAAGTTCTGAATTATCAGAAAAATTATTAAATGATATAAAAGCTAACAAAAATTCAAAAACATATTTAGGAAAATACATATTTTCAAAAGAACAATATAATCAATTATCTTGGCAATATAATGAAATTATAGCTTACATATGCATAGGAATTGTAAATTATAAAATTGTGGTGCAAGTTGCTTACCAATCAAGTAAAAATAAAATTGTTCGTAATGGAAAAAGAGATTTTAAACTATATCCAGATGAAGAAATTTATACTGTTACAAATATAGATAAAAAAAGCAATGATGAAATTAATTTAGAAATTGATGAAATTATAAGCAAAATTTCTAAATCTTCGAAATTTAAAAAAAGATATATTGATTTAGAAATCTATAATAATATAAAAAATAGTATAAATTATCTTCAAATTGCAACCTCTTGTAAAATGTAGTATTATATTTTGTTATTATATTAAATAATAAATACTATGATAACAAAGTAAAATTCTTAAAAAATTGACTAAATTGCAGAAATAATGTATAATAAATACATAGTATACTTTAATATCCAAAAGATGACATAAAAAGGATTCAAATAAAAAACTTGAATCCTTTTTATGTTTTATTTTTAAATTCTGAAGTTATATAGCTTTTCTGCCTTCAGCAGATCCATACATTATATAATGCTTATAGTATTCTTTTATATTATCTCCAAACGCATCTCTTAGATCTGCATAATTATTTTTATAAATTTCTACATTAAATGTAGAGCTTGTTTTTCTTAATTCGGAAATTCCAATTTTTATAAAGTGTTCAATATGCTTTTTATAATCAGCTCCATAAGCATCTTTTAAATCTTTATTAAAGTAGGCGTATGCACCAACTTCGAACTCGTTCGAAGCCTTCCTGCCTTCTTTTATACCAAAGGCTTTAAAATGATTATAAAGCTCTCTGCAGTTTGGTCCTATTGCTTTTCTTAAGTCCTCGTATGCAGCAAAGTAATAGTGTACATCAAATACATAGCTGCCTCTTCTACCTTCGTTAATTCCAAAAATCAACCAATGCTCTTTCAACTTATTATAATCTCTCCCAAAAGCATCTTGCAAATCTGGATAAAGTGAATAATATAAATCTGCATCAAAAAGTAAGTCGTCCAGGTTTTCTTCTTGAACTGAATTTTCAGTTTGCTCATTTTCTTGGCCATCTTCTTTATTTTTATATCTAAGAACTCCTTCAAATCCATTATAGTTGTGTCTTACTACTTTCATTTCCTTACTTCCCCAATTCTGGTCCCAACTGTTAAAACATGAAGTATCTCCTTCGCCTGTTGCAATTGATATATGACCAGTTTTACTTAAATCAGTTCCCCAGATACAGATGTCGCCTTTTTGAGGCACGAAATTTACTGTATTTGCTATTTTTTCAAAATTATCTCTTAATAAAGGAACTTCATCATATCTTCGATAATATGCTTCAGCGTTTCCTATAGCACCTATTTTAATATTAAAAACTTTATCTACATATAATTTTATCAAGTCGACACATTGAACACCATATCCGCCGTCATAGTCTACTGCTTTACCGAGATAGTTTTTTACAAATTCATCTAAATTCATAATATTATTCCTCTTTCTTATCTAAATTTGAAAAAATCTCTCCAGATTTTCTATCATAATATTTAAAAAAGTTAACACACCAAGCATCAACAATTCTTACATCTTTATTCATGCAATGAACACCATCTTCATCATAAGCTTTTTTATAAAAAGCTAATTTATTTTCTAAATTTTCAGCTCTTGTTAAAATTACTTCTGTAGTTTTTTGTCCTGGTACAGTAACTTCTACAGCTATATCATTCTTCATTAAAATTGCTGTATCAAAAATACTTATTAAATTTTCCTTTTTCATTTTTCCCTCCATTAAAAACAAAGCCTTAAACTTATCAGAATAAAATTTAAGGCTTTTCTATATTATATTAATAAATTAGTTCTTTTGATAATCTAACGCTTTTTTCACTTCATCAAATGTTTTTTGAACAAAATTTTCTATTGTAGTTGTTGTTATAAAAATATTAAATGGAAAAGGTAGTTTTGATAAAATTCCCATTACTACAGTATTAAATTTTTCCTCATTATCTTCAAGAGTTTCCTCTACCCTTACTATTAAATCAATAACCGTTTTTCTTAATCCATCTTTATATATTTTCCATATAATAAAAAAAACAGTAATTATAACAACTACTGCTAAAAGTATTATTTGCATAATATCCATTTTTATTTTTCTCCTTTCATATAAGTTTCCCAGCCATCGTGTATATAGGAATTAAGATGTAAGTCATTTTTATAATGATCATATACTTCAGAAGCTCTTTTCTTTTCTATATCTGTCTTTTTAACACCTTTTTTCATATCTTCAAGAAATTCGATTAAATAATTTTTACATTGGTTTTTATCTAATCGCTGAATATCTTCTTTTATTTCTTTTAATTCACTTGTTACTGGTGCTATTTCTTGTTTAATATTCCTACTAATCACATTATCAACTGGTTTTTTAACTCTTTCTTTGTAGAAATCAACAATAGTTTTTACAGCATTAAAAAATGATGCAGCAGCTATTGCATAAGCTATTAATTTATCCATTATTTGCTTCCTCCAAAGCTTTAACTCGATTTTCTAAATCATAGTATTTATCTTTTTTATATTTTAATTTTAAAAATAATTTTGAAGTTATTGAAGTTTTTTCTTTATATGTATAAACATTATTAATAAAGTTTTCTAAATTATTTATTAGTGTATTATCTGTAATATTTTCTGTTTCTGGAGTTTCCAATTGATATATTACATACAAAGGGTGTCCTGCTGTGTTTAGCTCTTGTAATTTTGCATTTGCTAGTTCCAATGTATTAATATCACTTTCTAAACCAAAGCCAAATTGTAGTGTTCCTGCGTTAGAAATACCATAGCCTATTCTATTATTTAAAAATACATTATTTACTGAAAAATCCCCGTTAAAATAATTGCAATAACTTTTCACTATTATATTATTATTTACTGCTTCTAATATATTTAAAGGTATACCTGTCACAAACATATTATTATTTGTAGTACCTGCTTTACCTAAAAATTTATTATTAATTCCGTCTAATATGTATTTTTTCCAATTTTTGACTAAATCCAAATTAGTTATTTTTCTATAACCTGTTTTTTCGTAAAAATCTTGGTCTATTGTTACATTAAAAACATCTCTTGCGTTTTCGTCGCCATATAATATTAAATCTCCTAAAGAAAATGTATGTAACTGTTCTTGTGCTTCTACATAAGTAGTCTCTGCTACATCTTCTAAACTAAGCTGATTTTTATTTTTTAAACTTATTTCAGTTTCTCCTCTAAACTCTTCTAATATGGAAAAAGTACTTTCTTTACTTTGTTCGACAGCTACGGTAATAAAAGCTACATTATTAATTCCTTTTGTATTTATTTTTTCTTGAAAATTACTATATCCCGTAATATATTGCATATTATTATCAAACAGACATATATTTGAATGTCCATTTTTTATTAAATAATTTTTGTTAGGTTTAATTTTAGCAATATATGAATTAAAACTGTTTTCTTGAATTATCGAACCATTTTGAGCATTATTTCTATATTGATTTTCTAATTCTTTTTCTGCAATATTATCTGTATAATTAATTTCTCCAGAAACACCTTCAACTTCTACCTCGTTTTCTAAACTAGGTTCGCCGTTCTGTGTAGTATTTCCAGCAATTTCTACTACTTCAATAGGAGCTTCAGCTGTGTTTTCTAAATCTATTTCTGTGCCTTCTGTTTCTGCGTTTTCAAAATTATTTAATAAAATATTTTTTTCTTTAGTAGACTTTTTAGTTGCTAATTCTTTATAATAACTAAGAGGTGGTACTAACATACAGAACCACCTCTTTTCTCTTTTAGATAAATACTAGTGTGTGTGTGTGTGTGTGTGTACTCCTGCAATGCTTTCAAGGATTTATTCATTTTCATTTCCTCCTTTTTCTAAAATACTTAATTTATCCTGTTCAACCAGTACCTCAAATTCAATTTCTTTGTCTGAATTTATATATGTAACATCATCATATTCTTTAAGTTGATACAACAACTTATTTAATTGGCTGATTAGAGTTTCATCAGTGATTTCTTCATATTCTGGTTCCGCAAGTTGATAAATTACATACAAAGGATGTCCACTTGCGTTTAGTTCTTGAAGCTTTGCATTTGCTAATTCTAAACTGTTAATTTCACTATTAAGTCCAAACCCGAATTGTATTCTTGAATCTTTGGCAACGCCGAATCCAACAATATCCTCTAGAACTAATTTATTAACATAAGTGTTGTTTGCAAAATAATTAGAATATATTTTAATAACACCATTATTATTTTTAGGAGCTAAAATATTTGTTATTGTTTTTGAAAAGAAAACATTATTTAATATTGAGTCTGACTTTACTATAAAATTAAATTCTGTTCCATCTAAAATGTATTTCTTCCAACAATTTTTCCAATTCCATTTACCATCTTTTAATATAATCATATCCTTTACATCTTCATTTCCATAAAGAACTTTAGAATCTATAGAAATTGTATAATCTTTAGATTTATATTCTGCATAATTTACACTATTTTTCTTACTTAACATTAAATTAAACGATGTATCTTCTGAAGTATAAGTTTGACCAGCTATTCCGTGTAGACCTATTAAATAAGTATCTTTCTCTTCTATGGTAATTTTTGTATTTGAAGTCGGAGAACCTACTAAATTTTGAAGGAAAGTGCTGTCTTGTTTTCTTAAAGTAAAATACGGATTTTTATGCACTCCGAACCAGTTTAAATAGTATTCTCCTATATCTAATTCTATTGGTATTGAATTAACTAAAACTGCTCCTGAGCCTGTGCAGGTTCCACTATAAGTAATTTTTTTGTTCTCTATTTTAGAAATTATACCCAACTGTGTTTTTTCTACTAATTTAGACTCATCTAAAAAATTGGTATTATTTAATTTAAGTTCAATATCTCCAGTAATTCCTTCAATCTCACTTTCTTCTTCAAGAGAAGGTTTTTGACCATATTTTTGAAATTCTTTTATTTCGGTTCCCTTAGTTATCATTGGCTTGAACAAATCATTATTAAAACTTGCGCCAACTGGAATATATGAAAATAATTGTGTTAATTCTGTTTCTTCACTATAGTTCTTATTTAAGTACTCAGAATTACTGCTAGACAGTATGTAAGAAACTGTACTACCATTTTCTTTTCCTTGTAAATTAATGCCTTTTTTACTTGTTTTTCCATAAAGATAAAAAACATAATCGCCTGACAATTTTAAAGATGTATTTGTATAAATCAATGTAACTGGACTTGTAAATGTACCGTTTAAACTGTACGAACCGTCATCATATACTGTAATAGTTCCACCATTTATTGTTTGAGAATTTAATTCATTCTTTAGAAGATTGTAACCTTCTCTACTATCCTGATAGAGTTTATTAGCTTCTATGCTTATCATTCTTGCCTTCAATCCATCAGCTGTATTATCTATTTCTAAAACTCCGTTTTCAGACTTCATTTTAGATTTCTTTATTAACAAAGATTTTAATAAATCTACATCACTCTGTTTCATCTTCAACATACTCTCCTTTCACTAGGATATTAAGAATAGATCCAATAGGAAGATTCCATCCAAAAACAACTTTATTACTAATAGCTCCTATTTCTCCTACCTCTCTATAATTAGCTTCTTCGTCTTCGCTAGTTTCTTTTATTAACAATTCATTATTGTAGAAAATCTCTAAAGAATTGTCTCCAACTTTATAATTACAAGGTAAAGTATATTCAGTTAATTTTGGAACTTCTTCAGTTACTACAATTCTATAATTATAGTGTTTTTTTTCAGTAGCATTAAATAATTTATCTATCTGTTCTTTGGTATAAAGTCCCTCTTTTATTTCCACAAGTTCCGAAATAAGTTCTACAACAACGGATACATCTTCCTCACTAGGTGTTTCTCCATCTTCAATTTTATCTCTTATTTTTATATTTTCATTAAAAGTTGCATTCGTTAAAATTTCATTTTCCGTACCAATCAAAGATAAAGACATTTTTAGCCATCCAGAATCTAAAATTGTATTTGTTAAAATAAATTCAGCAGTTCCATTTTTAATTACCAATAATTGTTCATATGTTTTTCCGCCATAATGTTTCATTTTTAAAAGCACATTTTTATTTTCCAGCTCGCTTTCTTCAAAATTAAATATGAATTTTGAAGATTTATTATCTTTTTCAACTAAGATAATTTTTTGATCAGTATCAAAAATACTTTCAGAAAAATTAACCTTGAAATTATATTCTTTTAAAACTTCTATCATTTATAAAATCCTTTCTTCTATAGTTTCTATTCTTTCGACTAACTCTTGTAACCCTTTCCACATTATTGCACTCATAGAATAGATATCGACACCTTTTAAAGAATCATTTCCCTTAATTATCTCTTCTGGTGTATTATAGTTTTTACCAATAACAAATCCTATTTTTCTATCCTTACTATTTTTAAAATTAAAATTATATATCTTTCCAAATTTTATTAAATCTATTGCTTTTTTATCAAACAGACTGATATTTTCTTTAACTCTTTCATCTGAAGTCTGTGTAATAGATGGCGTTGTAATTCCAGTTCCTTTCACATATGTTGCAACTCCTGTTGATGCTGAAGTAGGACATTCCACTGTTATGCTTCCTTGTCTTCCTAAATAAGTACCATTATCATAACTAATCCCAAAACTTATCATCTGTTTTCCAGCAGAATTAACACCTATATATCTTGCAGACATATAAGTACAGTCATCATTACTATTGGTATCTTGAATATTAATTATATGATTAGTCCCAGCGTTTTGAACATTAAGTGATCCACCTGTTATTTCAATATCATTGCAATAGACCTTTCCATTTTGCATAACCTTAAAATTTGCGCCTCCAATATTTGAGCCATTTGCTCCAGCGTGAAAAATTATATAAGAATTACCAATTTTATGTATGCCATTTTTCCAAAGACCAAATCCATCATTTTTAGAAGTCCCTGAATAAAATATTCCTGTGTCTCCTAAATTAATTCCACCAATATTTCCTTTTGTAAAATTTACTGTACCGTCATAATATATTCGCATAGGAGCTCCAGCAATATTGCTACTTGGAGCTCCAGCATAAATTGCTATATTAGCATTAGCATTTGTAGAAAGTATTCCTATACCATTGTTTCCACCAAAATTTTTATATAAACTTTCAGCATCAATATTCCATCCTCCAATAGCACCACTGGTAGAAGTAATTTTTCCATTTGAACTAACTTTAAAATATCTTGAATCTATTTCTCCAGTTAGCATATTAATAGATAAGCCCGTTTTATTTTCTTTATAATTCACAGATCTTATATTTCCTGCTTTAATTAAATTAGCATTTAATATTCCTGAAGTAATATAATCAGCCACAATAGCTCCATCTTGTGTTATTGCAATACCATAATCACCATTTATTCCTGTAGAGCTATAACCTAAACCGCTTAAATTCCATCTCCATACTTTAGTTGCTGTATTTATGTCTGAAGTATCCATTATAAATAGTTCTGATTGTGTTTTGTAAATATAACCACCTAAAGCAGTTTTTATTTGATTTGTAGCATTTTCTTTTGCCTCTGATAAAATATTTTGTGATAAATTCGGTAATATTTCATTTTTTATAGATGATTGAAATTTAGAATTTTCAGAAACTATATTATTTTCCAAATTTCCTAAATTCATTTTTGTAAATTTTTTGGACAAAACATTATAAGTTGTAGAAATAACTCTTTCTTTTACATTAATATCTAATTTACTAACATAAATTGTTACAGTATCCCCTAAATATACTTTTTCAAGATTACTATAATTCTTATATTCAAGTGTTTTTGAAAGTTCTATAAAATCAATTTCAGCACTTATAGAAGGTTTATCTAAACCATTTTCAAATTCTTTAGCAACTCTATTTCTCATTTCTGTATAACATTCATCTGGAGTTGTAAATCCATCTTCATCTTCATTAGATTTTATTTTCACATCTTCATACTCAATAACTTTAATTATAGGATGTGCATAATTATTAATGATTTCGCTATCAATATATTTTTCTGGTAAAAGTAATTCATCATATCCTTTTGGCATTATTCTGGTTCCAATTGTTGAATTGTCTGTATTAAAAGTGATTCCATTTATATTCTTTTTATATCTAATATAAACGCCTCTGTCTTCTCCTCTTCTAGTCAATAGCCCTATATTATAATTATCTCGATTAAGTTCAGCTGAATATAAATTTATTGCAGAATTTTCCTCATCACTCATAATTGCATTAACTGGATTCTTTCTTACATATCTTGCTGTTGAAACCTTACTAATATCGCTATACCCATAAAATTTATGTGTATATTGTGTATGCGATAAAATCCAGTCTATATAACCACTTCCATCCTGGTTTTTCGGATACACATCTTCTAAAAAATTGTCCATCAAATCATAAAAAATATGATTTGCGTAAATAACTTTTTCATCTAAACTTTTTGAAGTTTTATATATTCTAAAAGCCTGTCTTGAACCATATCCTACTTCACAAACAATAATTCTTCCTTCTATAATTTCTGAACTTAAATAAGCATCTATTGGATATTTTATAGTTAAACAAAACTTTCCATTTAGTTCCTCTTCTACTATAGCTTCTGTACATTTACTCAATATTCCAAGTCCATTATTAGTTAAAAAATCTGTAGAATTTTTTTCGTGCAAAGTTATTATATGTATCACCTCTTTAAAAAAAGAAACCTAAAATTTGGTTTCTACAAATATGCTTTTCTATATTTAAATTGGATTTTTGTATATGTTCCTGTTAAATTAATCTGATTAACTCCTCTTTTTAAGAATACATTCTCTAAATCTCCCAATATTTTATTATTGCAATTTTCTTTATCCTTATAAGCAAGAGCTAAGTCGCAATCAATAGTTATACTGTCATTATCATTTAATTTTATATTTACAATTTCATTATTAATTGTTAAAACTAAATTACCGCTTCCATATAATATAATTAAAGGTCTTATTTTAGCCGTTGCTTCAGATATATTTATTTCAAAATCTTCACCTTCTTCAAATTCTTTAATATATAATTCAGTGCTATAAGAAATAGGCTGTAGTTCTATTTGTAATGGAAAAGTATGTAAGATATTAACTATTGGAGAAAAATCGATTTGATTAATAATTGCTGCTCTATACATTTTATTTGGATCGTTAGACAAAACTAGCGTACCAGTTCCATCTAACCATCCTATAACATCATCTAATTTTTCTCTTTCCAAAAGAGTACATTCAATTGTAATTGTTTTTGTCTTATAAGTTTCTTCATCCTCATGTAAATTACCATCTTTTCCAGGAATTTCAATCGAATTTATCCTTCTTTCCGACTTAATTACATTTGGCATTTTATTAATAATAATTCCCATATCTTTAGAATTAATTTCATTAAATATAAAATAATTCATTTTTAAATTTCTCCCTTAGACATTTTATATTGTTTTTCATAAAAAGCCATTTCTTCAGCTATATTTTTAATATCGTTTCCTCCATTATTAATGAATTTATCAACTTTTACAATAAAGTCACCTTCATTATTAGTTATATTTTTAACTGTACTATTGTTTTCATTATAGTTTCTATTCTCTTCTGCTGTTAATACTCTTTCTCCTTTATGTAATAAAGCTAAGTAATTATCGTAAGGAACATATGGCATACCTATTTTTAATTTAGGTATGTTTAATTCAGTAAGCTTACTAATGTTTACTCCTGGTATATTATTAATAACAGATATAGCACTGTTAATTGCTCTAATAAACTTATTTATTGTATTTTCTGCAAAATTAATAACAGCATTTACAGTTTTCTTAAAAGCTTCTCCTATTCCATTTCCTATTTTTGTACCAATATCATTAAAAATTGTTTTTATAGAATCAAAAATTCCATTAAAAAAAGAAGATATTCCACTAAAAATAGATACAACATTATTGTATGCTTCCTGGAATTTTTCTGCAAAAAATTGTCCTATGCTTGAAAAAATATTTTTTATATCATTTAACCTATCTGAAAACCATTGAACTATTGGAGAAAAGGCTACAACAATTGCATCTTTTGCTAAATTGAATCTTTCTGAAAACCAACTACCTATAAAAGAAAAAATACTAACAATCCTATTCCAAAGATTTTGAAAAAATTGTATTATATTTGTTATCATATTTGAAATTCTATTTATAATTGGAAGGATAAAATTCGTATAAATCCATTGAACCAAAACACCTAATAAAACAGTTATAATTTCCCAAATTTTCGCACAAATTTCGGTGATTTTCTGAATTATAGGTACAACTATACTTAAAATTGGTTGAATGACATTTATGTTTATCCATTCGGCAATAGAAACAATTTTATTTAAAAATTCTTGTATTTTATTCCAAATTGGTTGAATAACATTGTTATTTATATTTGATGCAAAATTTAAAAATCCATTTTTTATATTTTCTATTACATTTTTCACTGAATCAGCAAATTGGCTAAATTTAGTTTTTAAATTTTCCCATAAACTAATCCAAAAGTTTCTGAAAGATTCGCAGTTATTCCATAGACTCACAAAGATTGCTATAAGTGTGGCTATTGCTGCCACAACTAATATTATTGGATTTGCAGCTAAAATGCTAAATAGACCACTTATTGCTGTTTTTATTCCATTAAATATATTTAATAATTGTGGTGCTATTTGCATTATTGAACCAATTGAAGAAACCAGTTTGCCTATAAAAATAATTAATGGCCCCAGAACTGATGTTAATAGTAAAGTAACAACAACAATTTTCTGTACTGCTGGATTTAATTCAGTTAATTTTTTTAAAAAATTCGCAACATTATCAAAAATATTTTTAATTGTAGGTAAAAAAAGATTTAAAAAATTTGTACATATTTCAGAAATAATATTTTTAATTTGTTGAATTTTTGATTCTGCAGTTTCATATCTTTTACTTGATTCTTCAGTTAGTGCATTATTCTCTTGCCATGCACTATTACTTACTTCTAGCATATCATTCATTAATTCTGATGCGTTAGAAAGACGCTTCATTGAATCAGTTTCTCTTATAGATGTTATACCTAGTTCGTCTAAAATTACATTTAAATTTTCGCCAGATTTACTTGCATCACCCATTCCAGATATAACTTTTTGAATAGCAGATATTGCATCAGTTTCCCACAATCTTTTAAATTCTTGAACTGACATATTACTTACTTCTGCCCAAGTAGCTAAAGTTTCTGTATTCAAAGCAACATCTTTATCTATTTTAGTCATTACAGTAGAAATAGCAGAACCTCCACCTTCAGCTTCCAAACCTACACTTGCTAAAGACGCTGATAAAGCGAGAATATCTTGTTCAGTTAATCCAATTTGGCTTCCAGCAGCAGCTATTCTTGTTGCCATATTTAAAATATCGGCTTCAGTAGTGGCAGAATTATTTCCTAACGCAACTATGGCAGCCCCAAATCTATCAACTGTATTTATATTGCTATTCATTATGTTATAAAGTTGAGCTATTGAAGTTGCTGCAACATCAGCGGATACATTTGTTGAATCTCCTAATCTAACCATAGTTTCAGAAAAAGCTAATATACTATCTGTTTCTATTCCTAATTGTCCTGCAGCTTCAGCAACAGATGCAATATCTGTTGCACTACTTGCAGTTACTTCTGATAAATCAAATATTCCTTCTCTAATTTTTTCTAATTCTTCATCTGTTCCATCAACAGTTTTTAGTACACCAGTCCATGCTGATTCAAAATCTATAGCAGTCTTTGTCGCCCCAATTAAAATTGCACTTGATGCTGCACTAATTACAGAAAAATTTTTTCCAACATCAGATACTTTATTTCCAAAATTTTCAATACTTTTTCCAGCTTGTGCTATATATTGTGTTGCTACATTTCCAAAAGACTTAGATTCTTCTTTTAAACTTTTTAATTTCTGTTCAGTAGCAACAATTTCTCTTTGAAAATTACGATATTGTTCTTCTGTAATATCACCTTTTTCAAATTGTTCTTGTACTTGAATTTGTGCATCTTTTAATACACTTAATTTTTCTCTACATTCTGAAATACTCTTGTTTAACAAGTCTTGTTTTTGTTTTAATAATGTAATGTTTTTAGGATCATATTTTAAAAGAGTGTTAACACCTTTAAGTTCTTTTTGTAAATCTTTGCTTTTTTTCTCAGTTTCTTCTAAAGCTTTTCCTAATTTTGTTGCATCTCCACCAATTTCAATAGTTATACCTTTTATTTTATTATTAGCCATATATTTCTCCATAAAAAAACAAGCTACAATTTATTTTTGCAACTTGTTTTTAAAATTTCTTCTCAATTCTTCTCTATCTGGTGCTGTCTGTTCCAGTCTATAAGCATTTCTTAAATACTCTCTTCCATCTTCGGATTGAGTACAATTATATATAAAAGCTTCTCTTAAGAAGAAATAGTAATCTATAAAATTTAATTCTTCTACTTCCAAAAGTGAAATATTTAAAAATTCTGAAATTCTTTTTTCCTCTAAACTTTCAACCTTGTATTTTATCTCCATATCATCCACATTTTTATCACCAAAGTATGGATAATATGGAATTTTTAGTTTTTTGAGTTTTTTATAGAATTAACCCAATTAAAATACTCTGTTAAAATATCTTGAACTTCATCAATACTTAAATTTTCTTCAATCCATTCTTTAGTAATTTTATAATTTTCTTTGTTTTTGCTAAGTGCCATAGCTAAAGCAATTTCTAAATTATCTACATCTTCATCATTAAAGTTTTCTTCACTTATATCAGACATACTTGCTATCTTTTTTAAAACTTTCATTTTAGGAGCTTCAACACTTAATTTTTTTCCATTTCTTAATCTGATTTCCCAAAATCTAGTTCTTAATTTTGTCATATCATACATTTTTATTTCTCCTTTAAGCTGTTTTTAAAATTTCTTCTTTATAAATAATTAGTGTTCCTTCATCATCGCATGGTTCTGCACTAAATTCAGCATCTATAACAGTTTCTTTGTCTCTTTGAAAAGCTAGTGTAAATCCTGCCTGATTCTTTCCAATAATAGTAACTCTTACATCTCCGTCGACACTATCTTTATGTACAAAATGAATAATATATCTTTTTCCATCTTGATTTTTAGTTCCGCCGATTTTAATAGTTCTAATACCTTTTGTAGTATCTTCTGTTACTCTTCCTGTATTAACTAATTTTTGTAAAGTTTTAGCATTCCAAGTCAAAATTCCTGATTTTAAAGATGCTTCTTCTTTTGTTACTATAGTTTTTTTAACATATCCTTTATCGTCTTCAGCTGTATAGTATTCTGGTTTATAATTTAATTCTGCTCCGCCTTGAATATATCCAGCTCTGTTTTCTTCAATCTCTATTTCACTATCTTCTGGAATTTCATCTTCAAATTCTTTGATATATAAATCTCCACTCCCTAAAGTAATTGTTTTGTTAGTTCTTTTTTCATTAGGCATTTATGTTTCCCCCTTCTTTTCTAAAATATTAAATTCGTAATATGTTTCCCAACTTTTTTCTTCATTTTGCCAATTCCTATCTTTATAAAATTCTATTCCTAGATTATCAAGCCAGTTTTCAATTTTATTTTCAACATCTAAATTTTTTTTTGAATCATACAAAGCTATAGCAATTTTATTATCATTCAGTTTATTAACATTGTCTGCACCTCTAGAATTTTTTTCTATTACATATACTATATAAGGAAATTTAGGAATTTTAACAAAACCATCTTCTTTTATATTTTCTATACCTGTTATTTTTTTTAAATCATTTTCTATGTTCATCCTTCAATCACTTTCCTTATTTTTTTTTCATAATTTTCTACAGCTTTCTGTTCATCTTTTTCCAAAAAATCATTTGATTTAGAATTTCCACCGTGTGGCATTTTATGACTTTTAATTATAAGATGACTTAATCTGTATTCTGGATCTTTAACATACCATGTATATGTAATACTTTTAGCATTTTCATTAGTGAGTTTACATGAAATATGCTTACTATACTCTTTTGTTTTTTTGGGTGCATCCCTTTTAGTATCCTTTTTTAATTCTTCTGCCGTTTCTTTTGTTACTTTTTTCATGTCTTGAATAATATTAGATGAATACTCATCTAATACTAATTTTAATTCTTTCGATAATTCAAAAAGACTTATTTTTTTATCCATTTACACTTTCTCCAATAATTAAAAGCTTTATGTGTCTCATTTTATAATCATCTACATTTATGATATTAAAAAATCTATTTTTCCATTTTATTCTATAATTTTCTGATTCAAATATTAAATTTTCTAATTTTTTATTATAAATAATATCAAAATTTAGCGTATTCTTACTTATAACAGCCTTAATATTTACATACTCCTTACCACTCGTTTTATTAATTTCTGCATAAGCTTTATAGTAAGTTTCCCATTCTTCTGTTTCTAAATTTAGTTTTTCAATAATTATAGATTTATCCCTTGCCATTTCTTTTCATCTCCAATTTGATTTGTAAACAGAAATTATCAACAAGTTTTTGTACATTAGGTGTAATACTATCACTTCCGGAACCATTCAGATATAATTCCCTAATGATAAGTAAAGCACATTCCTGTGCTCTACTATCATCTTTAGGATAATTTTTATCAATACTTCCTTGTAAGTATAAATCAGCTGTATTTATTAATCTATCAATTTTATTAATTATTTTTGTATCTGGCTCATCAATAGGAATATAATCACAAGCCTCTTCTATAGATACAATTCTTTGCATATTTCAACTCCTTTAAGCAGTTGGTATTTGTGTTTCTTCAGCTTTTTTTTCAAAAGATACATAACTATAAGCATCTTTATCTGCTTGAACTACATCATAACCTTCCATTACTCTTAATGTTGTTTGATTTTTATTAAAAGCAAAATGCTCTGACACTGCGAATTGTAAGTCTTCTCTTTCCATAAAATCGCATCCTGCCTTAGTAGAACCTACAAATACTGGTGCCTTCCCTTCTTCAATATTTGGTAATTCTTTATCAGCAAAAACTTCAATTGTTAAACTTTGAAACATCTTTTTAGTTGCATCCATTGGATTTGTTTGTAATAAACCTCTTCCATTATTATCTTTTTCTTCATCCATTAAAGCAAAACCTGTTTGATTTGTAACTATAATTCCATCTACTAAACAAGATGGATCTATTTGAGTAGTAATATGCTTTTTTAAAGCATCTAATCCTTTAACAGTTGTTGCTGTTTTATTTTTCTTTAATGTATCAAAAATATCTTTATTTTCTGTCCTAACAGCTTTTCTAATAAACCATTTATCTAAGTAAGCCATTAATCCTGCTTTTTCATTTCCTAATATTATATTAGAAATATAAATTATTTTTCCCTTCCATTTTATTGTCCAAGGTTGTTTTTCAAATGTTGGATTACTTGCCTCGCCTATTGTATTACCGTCTTCAAAGTTATCTAATAAACCATCATCATTTGTTTCAAAATTTGTTGAACCTGACAAAGTAGTTACTGGAATAACATTTACTAGTCCTTTTGCTGATTTATAAGATTTTCTCTTTTCCCTAATTTCTGTTCTTACATCTTCTGGAACTAGATAATTAGTCCCATTTGTAGCTTCTTCCCCTTCTACAACAATTGCATTCTCGATATCAGTTAATGGTTTATTTTGCATCATTTTAGCCATAACAGCAAATCCATTAGCTTTTTTCTCTTTTAAAGCATTATCTATATCTTCTGGAGTTAGTTGTTCTTTTTCTCTCTTGAACAATTTCTCGGCAACAACATATTCTCTCTCTAAATTTTCAATTTCAGCAATAATTTTTTCTGCTTTTTCAACATCTCCAATTGTTAGACACTCATTAGCATCATCATTTAATTTTTGAATTTTAGCATAAATTTCTCTCATTTTTTTATTCATAATTTTTATCCCCTTCATTTTAAAATTTATTCTTTTTTACAAATAAAGAAGAGCTAATCAATTTTAGTTTATTTTTGACCAACTCTTCTTTTTTTCTTTTTTCTTCATTTTCTGAAGAATTAATTTCTACAGTTTTAATATTATTTAATAACTCTTTAAAATTTTCTGGAACATTTTTATATTTAGAAAAGATATCTTTATCTATGCAAGCTGCTACTTTATTAGTAGTTTGTAATAATTCTACATTAAAGTACTCATTCATTTCATCAGCACTAAGCCAAGATTCTTTTGCTATTAAATCTTTTACCTCTTCTTCACTTATCTTTGCCTTTGCCATATACATTGGTATCATTGTACTATTTTCCACTTTTTCTAACATATCAATAGCATCTTTTAATTCATTTGCATTTCCATAAGCTGAACACATTGGTTTATGTACCATAACAACACTATTTTTATATAAATAGATATTATCAGCCACCATTAACAGAAATGATGCCGCTGAAGCTGCAATACCATCCACATAAGCATTTATTGTTGTGTTTTTATTTTTTAGTCTTTCAAGCATAGAAATCATTGCGGATGTTACAAACACATCTCCACCTGGACTATTAATATATAAATTTAATTCTGATATATCTCCTAAATTATCTAATTCCTCTTTAAAATCCATTAAGGCTACATCTGTCTTACTTACTTCACCTGTCCAAAAGTCCACATATTTTTCTAAACAAATTTGTCCATAAATATAAATATCAGCACTTTTTTCAGTAATATTTTTAAAATCATAAAATTTCACTTTTCCACCTCCCTTCATATTATTTCTTTTTATACTGTTCTCCCATCATATCAACAGGAATCATACTGCCATTACCAATTAATTTATCTCCACCTTCTTTTGCTGGTAAGTCTAAATGTGCTCTTGCTTCATTCGGCGTATATATACTATTTTGAACACCTTTTGCCAAACTTTCTAGCTGAGTTTTTAAATCAGCTCTTAATAAAGTAGATATATTAAATTTAAAATAATAGCCTTGCTTGATTTCTTCTTCTGATAAAAGTTTAAAATTTAATTCATCTTCGTAATGTTTTAAAATATATAAAAGAGTATCAACATAAAAAGCAAGCTGTTGAGCTTCTGCTGAAGCATAGCTTGCTTTTGAATAATCATTAATTTGATTAGGCTTTATTCCAAACGCTGACGCAATCTCTAAAGCTGTATATTTTTTCAATTCTAAAAATTCATTATCAGCCAATTTTATATTTAAAGGTTCTAAACTAGATCCTATTGGAATTGGTATAATACCTTTAGTTCCATCTATTTTTCCTTCTGCATAATTTTGAATATTTTCAACGAAAGTTTTTACATTGTCATCGTTTAAACTTCCTGTATATTGTAAAACAGCTTTTGCAGTAAATCCATTATCATACATTTTATTTAACATTTTTTTAGCTTTATTATTTCCAACAATTGTGGTTTTCAAAATTTCTCTTACACTTAATCCTAAAATTCCATCAAAAGTTGTTGATGTTTTAAAATGTAAAACTTCTTCTGTTGATAATATATATCTTTTTCCACCAACTGTATAAATATAAAATATATCTGGAAAGTCCTTCATAGCTTGATTATTATTATAATACGGTTGAACTTGAGAATTAGGTAAAATCCATAACTTTAAATTCTTTCCATATCCATTAATCCAAACATAAGCATTTCCAAAATGGTCTCTAATATGTTCAACTGTATTCCAAAAAGTCGTTGCATCCATAAATGGATTTGGTCTATATCTTGCTATTCTAAATAATGGATGGTCTCTTGCTTCTTGAGGACCTTTTTCTACATTATTTTTCATTAATTTTAAAGATAATTTTCCAATTGATTCTCCTAAAATTTTAAGACAAGCAAAATATGTTGCTTCAGATAACTCTTTTTCATCAACTCCATTTAAATTTAAAAAATCTATAAGTTGATTTAAAGTTATTATTTCTCTAGATGTCTCTTGATTTTTTATGTTTATTTTTCTTTTCATTTTTAAAAATCCGTTTTTTATATTATTTAAAATTATTTTTCATCACCGCCTTTTCTTCCAGCCCATTTTCTCTAAATAGTCTTCCATTTGTTTTTCATAATTTATCTTTTCTTCTTCTTTGAGTTTCATATAAGCTATATGAGCATCAATCATAGCATCAACTGGATCTATTCTTTTGTTTTTTGAATTAGGTTCCTTATCAATTTTCTTTTCTCCAAAAGAGTTTTTTACTATTTTAGCATTAAAAACACTCCAACTTAGTAATTCATTTTCTTTTCCATATTTTAATTTTTTAGATTTTATATTTAGTTGAATATCTTCGGTTCCATCATTTAAAAATCTAGCAGATTGTCTTATTTCTAGTAAAGAAACACCAAAAATTTCCAAGTCTTTTAAAAAAGTATCTGCATTATGAGGATCATATCCAATTCCTTTTAAAACTAAATCATAATTTTCTATCAAATCTTTTAAAAAAGTAATAATAAAACTATAATCATTTTTGAATTCTGTACTTCCTCCTGTAGTTGTTATTAAACCTTGATTTTCCCAAACATCATAAGGAGCTAAATCTGTTTCAATATGTTCTTCAAGTCTTCCTAATGGCATAAAAGAGTGAGAATATTCGAAAAATTCATCATTTTCTAATGGAAATTCTAAATGTAAAGTAGTTAAATCTCCACCAGATGACAAATCAAGTCCAGCATAACATACTCTCCCTCTCATATCTTCTAAAGTTAAATCTGTTCCACATTCTCTCCATTTGTCTGCACTAGTAAATTGGTCTTCTGTATTTCTAATCCACATATTTAGAGATTTTACCATAAAATCTCTAAGCTCAGAGCCTCCCATATCTTTTGCAGTTTGCATATCAGTTATAAGCGTTTCTAATGTATCTGGATTAGCAGCTAAAAAAGGATTAGCTTTTATTAAATTTATAGGATTCCAAATATCATCTCCTGGATCTAGTGAAAAAATATCAACAAAGAAGTCTTCGGCAATTGCAATTCCTTCTAAAATGTTAATACAATATGTGTCCATTTCATGACAAGGACTGTTTATCTTATCTCCTCTAGTTGTAATAATTGAGACTAATGTTTCTAATAAAGCTTTTGTACCATTATAGAGAGCTTTATAAACTTTATTAGTTTTATGTTGATGGTATTCGTCAATACTTACAAATATTGCTCTAGAACCATCATCTAGTCCAGACTCTTTTGAAAGTGCTTCAATTGTACAATTTGTTGTTTTTTCTTTTATCAAAGTACAATACTCTTTAACTTCAAAATATTCTTGTAAATCTTCATCACTTTCAATGAATTTTTTCATTTCATCCCAAGCTAGTTTAGCTTGTTTTTTCTTTGTAGCCGCCGTAAATAATTTTCCATATTTGTATTTACTGAAGCCAGCTATATAAGTTCCTATTATTCCATTTTCGAGAGTCTTTCCATTTTGTCTTGCAACACTTTTATATGATCTTCTAAATCTTCTTTTATTTTTAAAATTTAGCCAGCCAAACCTCGATCCAATATCAAAAATTTGAAATCCCATTAATTTTACTTGCTTTTTTTCAAATCCTTCTCCTATTGTCAAGGTCTCTGCATATTCTAGAACCCTTTCAGAACTTTCTGCATCCCAATGATATGGAAATTTTTCTGTATTTTGTCTATTTAAATCTCTTAAATGTCTTTCACACGCAAGCCTATGCAATCTACCACAGAAGATTTCTCCATTAACTACTTTTTGAGCATATTCAGTTACTCTATCTACCATTTATACCTTTTAAGCTTCTTTAAATCTTGCAAACTTGTTTTCCTTTGGTGGTTCTTTATTAGCAGGTTCTGGCATTACTAATCTTGCTCTTGAAGAAATAGATAATCCTAAATCACTAGCACAAGCTCTACATTGCTTTAAAGCTCTATCTTGATAAACATATAACTGTTCTAATTTCTGATTTATATCTCTTATTTTTTCTAAATTATTTTTTACCTCTTTTTTACTTAAGTCTTTTAAATAAGATTTTATCTGCTTTGAAAATCTTATAAAATTTTCATTAGAAATCAAATAGCGAGCTAGACAATCTTCATCTAACTCGCTCATACCAACATATTTAATTAATATATTAGAAATCTTATAAAACTCATTTTTTTGTTTTTTAGAAAGATATTGAGGTGCTATAACATTAGTTGCCTCAACTTTAACTTCTGAATTTTGTCTTTCTTCAATTTCTGCTTTGGTCAAGTGTTTTTTTCCTTTAGCAATAATAAAATCAATTGGTTGTCTTGGTCTTCCAGCTGGCATATTATACACCTCTATTTCTTTTTTGTAATTTTTTTCCAGATGAAAACGAATTTAGGGAGTTTTTTCTACAGTAACCCCCTGTGCACCGATATCCCTAGATATATAAATACTTTTTTAATACTCCCTGGTGTTAAGTATCCTAAAATTTTTATATTTATTTCTTATTTTTCTGATTTTTATTTTTAGTATTTTTCTTATTTTTTTCAGATACTTCTGTTTCCTCTTCTGTATCCTCAGTCTTATCTTCTTCAGATACTTTTGTTTCCTCTTCTGTATCTTCTGCCTTATCTTCTTCGGATATTACTTTTACACTACATAACTGTCTTACATTGCATAAATAATTTATCCTTTCTTCAGTAAGTTCTTTTCCTTTCTCTTCATATTTTTTACATAAGTTATCATTTTCTTTTATAATTTCATTGTCTAAAATTATATCTCGATAACTTTCAATACAAAAAACTTCTTTTTTCATTTTCTTTTTCTCCCTTCTCTTTTTACTATATCATTAAAATTTAATGTATAAGCATTTATAATTTTTATATATCTACACTTATTATTAACTAAAAACTCATCATAGCTATTAATATAATACTTCAATTTATAATCTAAATTTGAAAATCTTATTATTACAATTTCTGTATTCTTTTTCCCATAGCTTGTACTTTCTATGGCTAAATCTTTACCTTCTAATTTAGCTTTTAAAAAATATTTTTTTAATTCTTTTGCTTTCATCTCAAATCCTTCTTTCTCTTTTGAAATCTATGATGTTCTTCATCATGGCAATCGTGACATAAAGCTTCCAATCCTTGATATTCAAATCTCTTTTTCCAACCTTCTTCTGTTTGAATCGGTTCTTTATGATGAGCTTCTGTAGCAATTTTTTCTATATATCTGCAGTTTTTCTTTTTCTTCTCTTTGCATTTTTCACATTTGTACTCATGATCTTGTAAATATTTTTCTCTTAAAGCTTTCCATTCGTTACTATTGTAAAAATTCACATACTTTTTATCTCTGCTTTTATTATAATTTCTGTTCCAATTCTTTTTTCGTTCCAGAATCTGTTCTTCAACAATTTTTTCACATTTATTACAATATCTTGCTGGTGCTATTATTACTGCTTGACATTTTGCACATAATTTTAATAAGCTCATTATTTTCTTTTTACATTCTTATTATTTTTTGTATTTTTAAAAACAGTTCTTGTTTCTACATCAGCAACATCATAGTATTCTAATCTATTACAATTTTTACACTGATATTGTATTTTTGGAGGCTGTGTTGGATTAATAGCTCCTGTTTCAAACATTTTCTTTCCGCACTTATCACAGATTACTTCTTTGAATTCAATATAATCTATCTGTTTTTTTATAGTTTTTATCATTTTACTATCTCCTTTAAATAAGATTTTAAAAATAAAAAAGCCTATCAATTATTGATAAGCTTTTTATTAAAACTTAGGATGGCAAATTATAGAAGAACCATTTCTGCACAATATTATTCTAAATCTTTTCAATTGTACTTTCAAGGACATCTTTTAGACACCTTTTAGACTCAGTATATTTTTAATCCGTCGATTCCAAAAAACAAAACTGATAATTCTTTAATAGCTGCTTTTTTATCTCTATCTACAGTTTTTGTTGAAATATGAAGTTCTTCAGCTACTTCTTCAAACGTTAAAGTCTCTTCATTTGTATATAATAATTTAATAACTTGACCTCTTCTTTGGACATCCTCTCTTTTTGATGTAAGACATTTTATATTAAAATATTCTAAAAAGGTATCTATTTGTTTTAATATAATTTCTGTTCTTGTCTTACTTTTTATAATTGCTTTTATATAGCTTTCTTTCATTGGTTCGTCAAAATCAAATTTACTAAAATCTATTTCTTCATCTTCACTCAGCTGTTCTGAAGAATAAATTGAATCTTCAAAATGTTTTTTAAAATTATTATAATTTTTTAAGAGCATTTCTGTATTATGTCTTCTTGTATCTGTTTTATTTTTTATTCTTTCAAATTTTATATTTTCAATTTCTTTCATTCCTATTCTTATTCCTTCATTTACACCAGCAGTAACACTTTCTTGAATAACTTTTAATACATCTTCATCTATATTAACTTTTCTCTCACTCATCCTATGTACCTCCTAAAAAATCAATATATTATTTTTAATAATCTAAAATATGTATATGGTTCTTTATTGTTTTTGATAATTTGATTAATTTCATTTCTTTGAAATCCATTTGCTTGTAATAATTTTATAAATTTTCTTTTTGTTATTTTTCTATTTTTAATATAACTAAATAATATATTATAAAATTTATTAAATGCAGAACAAATTTTTTGCATTGTTTCTACTATACAGTTTATTATTTGTTGTATACTATCACAAAATTTTGATACTACATTTTTTATTTTATTAAGTTGATTTTCTTGAATAATCATACTTTTACTATCAGCATCAAATACAATTTCTGATATATAATTTGTTTTATTTAAATTCACTATATCTTCAATAGTTATTTTCTTATAGTCTATTTTCATAAATTATACCTCTTCTTTCACAATCATATAACAAACATCTTTTTGAAATCCTTCTTTACTTAAATCTTTATAAATTGTTTGAATTATATAATCTGTTTTAATAAAAATTTTAACTTTTTTATCAATCCATAATTGATAATTACTTAAACTCTCTCCTCTATCTATTAACTCTTTTAATTTTAAGTTTATTAAATTATTGATCCTGTTTTTCTCTTCTGTAACTTCTCTTAAATATATTATCTCTTTTAAATTTTTGTTTCTGTTTTTTTTGATAGGCTTTTTCATAATTTTCCCTTCTTCTAAAAAATCAATTTTTATCTATTCCTCTTCTACTTCTCCAAATAATTCTTTATCTGGATTTTAATTTTTTAAATATTATATAGTTTACTATTAATTATTTGCTTCATTTTCTATTTTTTCTCTTTTATATTGTTATTAATTCTATAATGTTCTTCCGGAGTTACAAAAATTATATTGTTATATATCTTACTTCCTTTACAACTATATAATTCATCTAATAGAATTAAATTTGCTTTTTTTTTCCTCTATTATATTTTTTGTTAGAATTTTTCTAATAAATTCTTTAATTTTACTCTTTTTTAATGCTATTTTTATGTTTTTATTATATTTTTTAATCATAAGTTGCTCCATTCATAAATTTATTAGGATCTATAGCACACGATAAATATATTTGCTTTTGAATCTCTTCCAATATTTCTTTTTGTTTAATAACACTTGTAAAATCTGTTTTTTTTAGTAATTGTATATTCAATAATTTGTTTACATCTTCTCTTAAAGGCATATTTATTGCTTTTCTTGCCTCTTTTTGTACTTCAATAGGTGGTATCCAATTAAAACCAAAATAATTAAAAAATTCATCATTTGTGTGTGTTAGCCAAAAAGCTGCTAATATTTCACGCATTTTTTTTGGTGTAGTATGATTTAATATGTATTCTCTTTCTGTTTCTGTGTAATGTTTTAATTTTATTGTTTCTTGTACTACTTCTAATATTTCCTTATCTGAATATATGTTTTGTATTCTGTGCATTCCTCTTTTTATTGCCTTTTCTTGTATTAAAGGAAAAGTTAATTTTGCGTGAATATTTATTAATTTGTAATATACATCTTCCGCTTCTTCATTAAATAATTGATTTATAACTTGCATTTCTTCTCCATTTTTTCTAATAACTGACATACAGCTTATATCTTTACCTTCCGCTATATCTATACCAATAATTAAACAATCTTCCATATTACTTATTTACTTGCTCCCTTCTTCTTTTGATTTTTTTACATTTTAGTATTTTTATTCTATTTATTAAATCATTTTAAAACGCTGTTAAAAACTTATTCTTTTTCCATAAAACTCACTCCTTTATAAACTTTGTATTTTAAACATTTGTATTGCAAAAAGTCCTGTTTTTTCTTCAATTTTATCTTGTATATTCTTCTGTTCTATTTCATCATTTGTTTTATCTAGTTCTTCAAATAAATCTATGACTTCGTTCAATATATCTGTACTTTTTTGAAAAATATCTCTCATTTTAATCATTTCTTCTTTTTCCATAACTTTTTACTCCTTATATGTCATATCTTTCATATTCTCTTATTTCACTTAAAACAATATCTCTAACTTTCTTGCTTAACTTAATTTCTTTTCCATCTTTAATGATATAATCATACGCTTTTTGTCCTCTAGGTTTTTTAACATATATTTGATATTCTTTATTATCTTTTAATCTTATTGTATATCCTTTTGTATCAATGTTTATATTCGTTAATACATAATCATCTAATGTTATTTCTTTTTCTATTTCCATAATTCTACTCTCTATAATAATCTTTATTTACAAATTCAATTATATTATTAACATCAAAAGCTTTTTGACATCTCGGGCATAATGGCAACATTTTTCCATTTCTAATATTTACTTCTAAGCTTTTTATTCCTCTTAAAAATGGTTTATAACTCATTAATTCTTTTTTATATTCTTTCGCTTTTCTTATTTCTTCGTTTATATCTTCAGCATATTTAGCTATCAGATATAAAGCTTCAAATGGATCTACTATTATATGGCAATAGTCACATTCTACTATTCTATTTTTATAATCTATTTCGAAACTAGGTTTTCTTTTTGGATATGAATCATAGCATTTACAAAACTTATTTCTTGAATAATTAATTTTTAAGAAATCAATACTTACTATTTTATCTTTATCCATTCTTACTTTTCCTTCTCAATTTTTTTATGGCTTCATGTGTTTTAAAACTATTTAATCCATATTCATAATTAATTTTTACAATTTCCTTAGTTTCAAAATATTCTTTAATATCGTATAAATTATCATCTATTATTAATATCTTGTCATTTTCTTTCAAATTTTCTTTACACCATTTTAATATTTCTTTTCCCCTGCAGCCGTCTATAAATGGTGTTACAGAATATATTTTTATTCCATATTCGATCAGTCTTGCTTTTAATATTGTCATACATTTTTCTATTCTTCTCCAAGAGGATGATAGAACTATCTTTGAATTTGTTTTATCAATAATTTTTCTTAAATTTTTAATGCTTCTAGGATTAAAAGGCATATTCTCGCAACAAAATCTCCCACCGTATTTTTTATGTTGTTTTTTATAATGTTTTTTATTATTTAAAACTCCATCTATATCTAAAAATATATAATTCATTTTACCTCCTGTTTTATCCTCCTAAATTCGGATTAATACATTCCCATTGATAGTTATCAAATTGTATTTCATCATCTTTAATTATTTTTCCTTTTACTATTTCAATATCTTGGTTAAATTTCATTCCACTTTCAAATCCATATATTTTTATATCTATATCATATCTAGCAGAAATTGCTCTTAAAGCATCTGCATCAATAGCCCACGCCGCTTTAAAATCTTCCAAACATATTATTTGTTCTTCATTATTCGTATCATATATATATATATATTGTTTTCAATTGGATCTATAAAATGTCTTCTAGTACCTTTTACATATAAGCAATCTATTCCTTTTTCTTTATCAATATTTCCTATTTCAATTTCATCACAACTATTTAATATAATTTCTGGTTTTATTTGTTTTGGTTCCCAAAATCCATCTAATAAGCTTGTACCATTCTCTAAAAAATTAATTATATTTTCTTTTTTTCCTCTTATTTTTAAAATTCCTTTACACCAATTTGGCATATCCTATTCCCCCAATCTAAAGCTTATAGCCTCAAAATATTCTTTTGTTAATACTTGTTTTATATTTAAATTTTCTATTTTAAATTCTTCTACTCCTAAGTATTCATCCAAACCTCTAGCATCTTTGTATTTTTTTATTTGACCTAATTTTAGAAAACTTAATTCATTCATTTTATAAATTATATAATCGCCCTCTTCTAATATTTTTCTAAAATCTTTGTTGTATTTTAAAATTTCTCTTGCTGAACATTTAACTATCATTAAAAGATTATTATTTAATTTTACTTCAAGCAAATCGCTATATTTTGCTTGTACTTGCCCTATTTTTACGATTTTTTCTTGACCAGCCTCAAGATATCCATAATCTATAAACCTTACATAATCTCCGATTTCGATATCCTCATAATATATGGTTTCATCTGTTAAACTATCTATATCTAATTGTTTATTCATAAAATCACTCCTTATTTTAAAAATCTTTTCCCAAAATAAAATCATATCATCTGTCCAATCTGAAATAGTTTCAATCATTTGTTTAAAAATTTCAATTATTAGTTCTCCTAATTTTATTAAAATATAAACTGGTATCAAGATTGTAACTAATATAAATAATAAAAATCCTTTTATAATATTACTCATTTTTTCTCATCCATTCTTTTTCATATCAATTTTTTAATCAATTCTTGGAATATGTCTATTAATATCATCTTTATAATCAAAATTGTATTCTTGAAATTTATTATCAATAAATTCAATTTGTTCAGCTTCTACTCTTTCTATATGTCCATCTTCAAATTCAACAATTCCAAAAATCTTTTTTAATACATTTTCAGGTTTTGTTTTATCTTTACTTAAAAGTATTTTTGTAACATTTTCTTCCCATCTATGAAATAGAGCTTTTTTAGTAGATATTTTTTCTTTTTTATAAAAATATTTAGAGTAATGTATTATACATGGTCTATATTCATTTAAACTAATAGTTATATCACCTTTCATTTTTTATTCCTTTCTCTATAAAATTCATCAATATCTTTTAATGCTTCTTTCAAACATTTATTGTGTAAAGCTAAAGGGAATTTCACCCCTGAAGGAGTTCTGTATTTAATTTCTCCTCCGTTTTTTTTATATCCTCTAAAATTTTCAATGATAATTTTTCCTAAACACCAATCGCAAAGTGTATATTCATAAATCTTTTTTTTAATTGCATTGCATAAATTTGATCCTTCTTCTATAGTTTTATATTCTTCAATAATAGTCAACTTTTTTCTGAATTCTAAATTACTCCAATTTTTAATTGCCACTTAAAAGTACCTTCTTTTCTGATAAATCTTTTAAGCTATTCTTTATGCTTTTTATATAATAGCTCATGAATTCAATAATATTTTTTTCATTAAAATCTTTGAAATAATCATAGGTTTTAATTAATTTTTCCTGGAGCAATTCTTTAGTTAAAAATTTAATATAAACATTAAAACTACTGTTTACAATTTCTTTTATAGACCAATATTGAATTTCTAAGTTTCTTCTTCTTTCTTCTGTTAATGCAAAATCAATTTCTGAATTTGCTAATATGTTTAAAGATTTTAGAATCATACTTACTTTATTTTTTTCAATTTCTGAAGAATTTTCAAAATTTTCATTTTTGCCTATAATATATAAATAATAATTATTTAATATTATTTTATTTAATTTATTATTAAACTTACCTAAACTAAACTGGGTATACCCGTTGGTTGACATTTGGTATACCAATATTTGAATCTTGTACTTCTGAGCTTAAAATGTATTCATTTTGCTCATTCAAAAATAACTGGTTTTTCTCCTTTTTGAAATACGAACTTTTGTATCTGTCTTTTCGTATATAATTATTAATTTTCCAATGCGTAATAACTATTACTCCGCTTTCAAACGCAATAATATATTTTTTAGTTAAAAGCACCTTAAAATCATCATTAGCTGCACCAATCATTTTTTGAATTATTTTTGGATTTTTAACAAATCCATCATCGTCTGCATTCATTCCTAGATGAAAATATAAAGCTTGTGTTGATAAAGACATATCTAGAAATTCATCAGATTCTGTTATATCTTTGGCAAACATTCTTCTATCAGCCATATTTACCTCCCTCTTTTGTTTTAATTTTCAAAAGCTGTAATATTTAACACAAGCTTTTCTTCTTCGGAATAATATTTATGTACTAGCAAATCTGTAACTTGCGAATCATCTTTATAAATTAATTTGTTTAAAGCATCAAGAACAGACTTAACAACATTATCCGCATCTGGTTTAACTGTCGGTCTTATCTCGTTGTTGAGCATTTTTATTTTGTTTTTATTTGTTGTACTTTTGGGAACTGATTTATAGACATCAATTTTAATAAAAAATCTTTTTTGAGAAATTGGTTCGATATTTCCGTATTTATTTACAAAGCAAAGTTTTATCCAATTTTCATAGCTACTTGTTTGTCCTGGTGTATATACTTTTCCATATCTACTTAAACGAGGTCTTTGTTTTGCTTGTACTTTTCCTGGAACTTCAAACTCAAATTGTAAAATATCTAATAAATTTTTCATATTTTTACTCCTTTGTGTTTTTTCGCTGTTTTTCGTTGTTTCATAAAAAACTTTTAAAATATTTTTTCTAAAATTTTAGAACTAATAGAAATCATCATTGGCATAGTTGAAATATCTTCTATTTCTAATTTTTTAGCAATATCAGTATTTTCATAAACATATCTAATTGCACCATATACTTTTGGTGATGTTGTTTTGTGTTTTTTAGCAATATATAAGTACATATCTTTTAATTTTATTTTTTCTTCTAAAAACAATTTTTTTGTTACAAAAATACAACCTGTTAAAATATATTTATAGCCTAGCCAATATATTGGAATTTCACATTTCTTTAAATACTTTTTTCCCTCTTCTTTTATAAGATAATCTGTATACTCTTCGTTACTAGAAATCTCTACTTTATCCATTATTTAACCTTTCTAGTTGCAACTAAATTCATTTTGTGTTAAAATAAATTTAGTTGAACATTTATTTAATTGTTTGATGATGAATTATCTAAACTTTGGTCGGTGTCAGATAATTCATCTTTTTTAATTCTTATTTTTAATGTTTGTCCTTCTTTAAGACCAGCATCCTCTAATTCATTATCTAATCGAATTTCATCAACAATATCACTAATGCTTTCTGAAAAATTATAATATTGATTTTTACTTCTTTCATTTTCTGCAATGTTCCACAAAGTTTGTCCACTTTTTACAGTTAAATTTTGAAAAATATATTCTGTTTCTTTTTCTTTTGGAGTTGTTACTATTGCAAAAATTAGTATTAATAGAAACCATAAAATTAATAATGCAAATCCTCTTCTAAATTTATATATATTCTTTGATCTTTCCTTCATCGTTTGTATTACCCTCCTAATATATTTGTTCATTTCTTTTGGATTTCTATTTAAATAAATCCTTACAAATTTTTTATAGTCTTTCTATAGTAGTTTTTATTTCCAAGTTTTCTTGTTCTGCAAAAATCTGTATCAATATTTTTAAAATTTTTTCACAATTCACATATAATCACTTCCTTTCTGTTCTATTTACTGTACATTTAGTTAAAAAAAAGTTCTACTATACTAACACCAAGAGCCTTAGAGATTTTATCCATAGTAGTATTAGTCGTTACTTTCGTACTTCCACTTTCAAGACCTGAAATAGTTGTTCTTGAAAGACTTGAAAGCTTTGCAAGCTCTTCTTGAGACATATTTTTTAAATCTCTATAATATTTTATTTTGTTTTTCATTATCTCACCTCCGTTCTTTTTACTGAACACATATTATCATTTTCTTTAATTCGTGTCAAGTAGATTTTACATTTTTTAAAATTTTTATTGATTTTTTGTTAAATCTATTGTACAATAGATTGCATAGGAGGTACAAAATAATGCTTTTAGGTGAAATTATTAAACAATATAGAGAAGAACATAATATGTCTTTACAAGATTTTGCTAATTTAATAGGAACAAGTAGAAGTTACATCCATATGTTAGAAAAAAATGTGAATCCAGCAACAAACAAACCAATTAGTCCTAGCATAGAAACATTAAAATCTTTAGCAAAAGCAATGAATATAAATTTAGAAACATTATTAAAACAACTTAATAATGAACAAAATATATATCTAGATGAAAATGAATATCAAAAACAATTTGCAAGTCAAACTACTTCTTCAGCAATTGTTTTTGTATATGGTACTATTCCAGCTGGTGTCCCATTAGAATGTATTGAAGATATAATAGACACAGAAGAAATATCCTCAGATATGTTAAAAGGTGGTAAACAATATTTTGGTTTGAAAGTTAAAGGCGATAGTATGGAACCTGAGTACTTAGACGGAGATACACTTATTCTTGAAAAGGTCGATGATTGTGAAAACGGTGATGACTGTGTTGTTATGGTTAATGGTGATGAAGGTACTTTCAAAAGAGTACGAAAAAATGAAAACGGAATTACATTACAACCACTAAATGCAAAATATGATCCGATTACTTTTACAAACGAACAAATTGAAAATCTGCCTGTAAAAGTAATCGGAATTGTCGAAGAAATAAGAAGAAAAAAAATGAGAAAATAATAATTTAGTTATTAATGTTTTTAAATATATTATTTTAATTAAGGAGTAAATTATGGAATTAAATATCTTTCAAAAAATTAAACTTGCAATTACAAAGCCAGAGAAAAAATGGTATTTACAAACTTGGTTTCTATGTATTTGTTTTGCTTTATGGATTTTTATTATTCCTTTTTTCGTTGGAATTGTTTTATTAATAAAGCATTATATAAATAATTATCATAGAAATATTAAATATGGTGAATTTGACAAAATTGATGAAAAAATTCAATCGTTAAATGATGAAATTATGTTAAAAACTAAGGAATTAGAATCACAGATTGAGGAATTAAATAAAGAGAAAAATAATACTGAAACAATTAAACAAACTTCAATAAGTCACTTGGAAAATAAAATTTTAGAATTAAAAAATGAAAAAGATACATTATTAAAAGAAATTGATAATTTAAATAAAAATTTAACAGTTGATTATGGAAATGTATCAGATTATTTAGATATTCCTTCTCAAGAAATAAAAAATAAATTAAATCTTTTAAAACTAGAGCAAGATTCTTTAGTTAAAGAAGATAAAGCAATTCTAGTAACAACTCTTTTAGATAAAAATAATAAAAAAATTATAAATAATAACATAAAGCAATTATTAAGAAGTTTTAATAGTGAATGCAATACTATTATTGACAATCTAACTATAAAAAACATTGATGCATCAAGAGCTAAAGTTGAAAAAGCTTATAATGCCTTAAATAAATTATACGAACTTGATTATGTACAAATCTCAAAAGATTTATACGAACAAAAATTAAAAGAACTTACACTAATGTATTCATATATTCAACAAGTCGAAAATGAGAAAGAACAACAAAAAGCAATTCGTGAGCAATTACTAGAAGAAGAAAAAGTTCGAAAAGAAATCGAACGCGAAAAAATACGCTTAGAAAAAGAAGAAAATCAATTCAAAAATGAAATATCAAAATTAATGAATTATCTAAATAAAAGTAATAATGATGTTGAAAAACAATTATATGTTGACAAAATTAAAGAATTAGAAGAAAAATTAAAATTATTAGAAAAAGATAAAGAAAATGTATTGCAAAGAGAGCAAAATACTCGTGCAGGTTATGTTTATATTATATCTAATATTGGTTCATTTGGTGAAAATATATACAAAATTGGAATGACTAGAAGATTAGAACCAATGGATAGAATTAAAGAATTAAGTGATGCTTCAGTTCCTTTTTCATTTGATGTACATGCATTAATATTTAGTGACGATGCACCAGCTTTAGAAAATATCTTACATCAAACATTTAAAGAAAATCAAGTAAATAAACTTAATCCAAGAAAAGAATTTTATAATATTGATTTAAATAAAATTAAAGATGTGGTTAGAAATAATTATAATAATACTGTCAATTTTACTGATTATGCAGAAGCTTATGAATATAGACAAAGTAAAAAAATAATGGAAACTCAATAATAAATTATAAAAATCTTAATTTAAAAAAATAGATAATGTACTCGGTCGCCAAACTTTATACATTATCTATCTCAATACTACTTGTATAAGCAGTTTTTATTATTATATTACATATAAACTCCTTATACAAGTACCGAAAATTTGTTTAAGGAGGTTTTTTATGAAATATGTAGCTTGTTATTGTCGCGTAAGCACAGAGGAACAAGCAAAGTTTGGTTTCTCTATTCAAGCTCAAAAAGATGCTTTAGAAAAATATTGCAAAGATCATCAATACAAGTATGAATTTTATGTTGACGAAGGTATATCTGCCTCTTCTATGAAAAAAAGAAAAGCTTTGAACGAAATGATGAGCAAAATAAGTGTTTTCGATATGGTTTTATTTACTAAATTAGACAGATTATCAAGAAATGTATTAGATGCTAATAATATAAATAAGATCTTATTAGAAAATAATTGCACGATGAAAGCTATTGATGAGGATGATATAGATACATCTACTGCCGATGGTACTTTTATGTTTAATTTAAGAGTATCTTTAGCTCAAAGAGAAATAGGAAAGACAAGTGAGAGAATCAACTTTGTTTTTCAAAATAAACGAAAAAATGGAGAAATCACATCTGGTTCTGTTAAATATGGTTATAAAATTGAAAATAATAAATTTGTTATAAATGAGAATGAAGCAAATGAAATTATTAAATTATTTCATTTTTTCATTAATGTTAATGGAAATATTCCTGAAACTTATTCGTATTTTGTTCAGCATTTTACGGGCAAAGGATACGATGCTATGAAAAACTACTTGAAAGATACTGCTTATATTGGTAAATACAAACTTTATCGAAAAAATGTATATATAGATAATTATATTCCTAGAATTATGGAAGATGAGTTATTTTACCAAGCTCAAAATTTAATTAAGAAAAAACAAAAATATGTAAAACAGAACAATAAAACTTCTCTATTTTCTGGTTTAATTTATTGTAAAAATTGTGGAGCTCGACTAATAAAAAAGCAAGATAATCGTGTAAAAAATAACTTAATTAGATATTCTTGTGATAATGTATTTAGATATAAAGTAGGTAAAAATGAAAAAAAATGTACAAATCGAAATCTAATTAGAGAAGATAGTGTTGAACAATATTTGCTTGAAAACTTAAAAGTAGAATTAAACAAATTTAAAATAAAAAGCAAAATTCAAAAACAAATTGTTATTGAAACCAATCCTAAAGAAATTAATAAACTAGAACATAAACTTAATAAATTAAAAGACTTGTATTTAGAAGACTTGATAGACAAAAAAACTTACACTGAAGATTATAAAAAGTATTCTGCTGAATTGGAAAAATTAAAAACTACAACTATTATTGAAGAAAAAAAAGATTTATCTAAAATTGAGAAAATTATTAATTCTAACTATTTAACTATATATAATAAACTTACTTTGGAAAATAAAAGAAAATTTTGGTTATCTGTTGTGGATAAAATTTATGTTTTAGATGGAAAAATAGAGGAAATTACATTTTTGTAAAATTCCTCTATTCCTTATATTACAAAGCTTTCAGCTAGTCGTTCAGTTTTCGTGGTGCTCCAACTGGGCAAACACCTGCACAAGTTCCACATTCTATACAAGCATTTTTGTCTATAACCATTTTATCTTCACCTTGTGAAATACAACTTACAGGACAAGCACCTGCACAAGCTCCACAATTAATACATGCATCTGAAATTACATAAGCCATTTTAACTTCCCCCTTTAAATTCTTATATTTATAATTAGTCTATTCTTTTTAACTATTTTTATTATCTTATACTTTTAATTTTTTTGCAAGTAGTTTTTTATTTTTATTTTAAAATAATGAAACTTTTTTTATTTACATAGTCTTTTAGCAATTCTTTTTACTTGTTTCATAACTTCTCTTTCGTTCATATTAATCATTTTTCTATTTTGCATAATTACTTTTCCATCTATAATAACAGTATCTACATCTGAACCATTTGCTGAATATACAATATTAGAGCATATATCATTTTCTGGACACAAATGTAATTTATCTGTTTTAATAAAAATTAAATCAGCCTTTTTTCCTTCTTCTATTGTCCCAATTTGCTTTTCTAAGCCTAATACCTTCGCTCCTTCAATCGTTGACATTTTTAAAATATCATAAGCATTAATAGAAGTTGGTTCCATAGTATTTACTTTTTGCAAATATGCAGCTGTTTTCATTTCTTCAAACATATCTAGTGTTGTTGTACTTCCAATTCCATCTGTACCAAGTCCTACATTAATTCCATTCTTTCTTAAATTTACAACATCACATATTCCAGAAGATAATTTACAATTGCTAATTGGATTATGTGATATACCACCTTTTATGTTATGTTTCTTTAAAATCTCTATATCTGATTCTGATATATAAATTCCATGAGCTAAAATCACAGGTACATCAAAAACATCTAAATCTGCTAAATATTCTGTTGCACTCTTTTCATATCTATCTTTTATTATTTTAACTTCATTTAATGTTTCTGCTAAATGTATGTGTAAACCAGTATTCAACTCTTTTGCTAAATCTACGCATAGTTTAATTGTATCTGGATTACAAGAATACGGTGCATGTGGAGATGTAAAAATAGTTATTTTACTATTTTCTTTATTATTATATTTCTTTGCATATTCTCTAGTTCTTTCTATTTTGTCTCTAATAGAATCATCTGTTAAACACCAAGCAACTACTGCTCTAAGACCTGTAGCCTCAATAGCTTCAATTACTTTGTTCATTCCAAAATACATATCATTGCAAGTTGTTGTTCCTGATTTTATCATTTCTAAACATGATAAATAAGAATTCCAATAGATATCTTCTGGTTTTAATTTATCTTCTACTGGGAAAATAGCATTTTCTAACCAATCCATTAATTTTCTATCATCTTTATAACCTCTAAAAATACTCATTGCTAAATGTGTATGTGTATTTACTAAACCTGGCATTATTAGCATATTTTTTGCATTAATTTTTTCATCTACTTCTTGTAGAATTTCTTTATCTATTTTTACAATTTTATTATCCTCTAATAATATATCTGACTTTCTTATATTTGGTTCATCCCCAACCATATCCAAAATATAACCATTTGCTATTAGTGTTTTCATTTATATTTTTCCCCTTATATTGTACCTATAAAATTTTAAATGTCTTCTTCTTGATTATTTTTATCTGTTTTTTCAAGTTTTTCTAATTTTTTCAATTCTTCTAAATCTTCTGCACTATCCGCTATAATACTATCATCATCTTGTGCATCTTTTATAACAACTAAATCTTTTACATTATGCTTTTTATAAAAAGCCTCATCGCCATCTTGATATTTTACTCTTATAAGTTCTTTTAAAGTTTCTACTGAAACAACCTCTCCTGTGCCTTCTTCTGATTTAACAATAGCACCTATTTTTGGCAATCTTTTTGCTTTTTCTGAATATACCTCTTCTTCATATTTCAAGCAACACATTAACCTGCCACAGTTTCCTGAAATCTTAGAAGGATTTAAAGATATATTTTGTTCTTTTGCCATTTTTATAGAAACTGTTTCGAAATTACACAAAAAAGAACAACAGCATAATTGCCTTCCACAAATACCATTTCCACCAATTCTTTTTACTTCGTCTCTAACACCTATTTGTCTAAGTTCAATTCTAGTTCTAAAGACAGCAGCCAAATCTTTTACTAATTCTCTAAAATCTATTCTGCCATCTGCTGTAAAATAAAAAATAACCTTTGAACCGTCAAATTTGTATTCTACATCGATAAGCTTCATTGGCAAATCATGTTTTTTTATTTTTTCTAAACAAACATTAAACGCTTCTTTTTCTTTTGCTTTAAAATCTTTTAGCATTTTTTCATCTTTTTCACTAGCAATACGAATAACTTTTTTTAAAGGCTCTGTTACTTCACTTTCATCAACTTCTTTTTCTGGAAATACAACTTCTCCATACTCTTCTCCCATAGCAGTATCTACAATAACATGCATTCCTTTTTCTAATTTTAAATCTCCTTGATCAAAATAATATATTTTACCCGGCTTTTTAAATCTAACACCTGTAACTTTTTTCATTTAACTCCTCCCACATTTTCATTATAAGAGAGTCTATACTCATATCAAAATTACTATTAACTTTAAGTCTTGTTATACATTTATTTACAAGATCTATACAGTTTAAATATTTTTTATTTTGTTTTCCATTTGAATATAAACAAACTATTAAATAATCTAAAATATCATAAATATTTTCTTTATCGTAAAGTATTTTTCCTATTTGCATAATCTCTGGTTTATTTTTCTTTATTAATAATTTTGTAAATTCTTCTATAGCCTTGTAATTTTCATTATTTTCCTTTAGTTTTTCTGCTCTTCCTATGCTTCCACCAAAAGACTTTAGCATATTATCAGAAATTTCTTCATATTGCAATTTTTCTATTGCAAATTTTCTTAACTCTTCATCATTAATATTTTGAAATTTTAATTTCATACATCTAGACTTAATAGTATTTAATATTAAATTTTCATTTGAAGATATTAAGATTAAAGTTACAAATTCTGGTGGTTCTTCTAGTGTTTTTAGTAAACAATTTTGAGCTTCTTTTGTCATTTTTTCACAATCATTTATAATATATACTTTTTTTTCAGAAACTATAGGTTTTTCTATTACTTTTTTAGTAATTTCTCTAATTTGTTCTATTTTTATAGCTTCACCTTGCTCATTTATAAAATTATAATCAGGATGATTTTTTCCATCAAAACAAATACAAGATTTACATTTACATTCTTCTTTTCCATTTTCTTTACATAAAATAGACTTTGCAAAGTTTTCGGCAAGCATACGCTTGCCTATTCCCTCTGTTCCTAAAAATAAATAACTATGTAAAATATTATTTGTTTTTATAGAATTTATTAAATATTCTTTTATTTCCTCATTACCAATAATATTACTTACTTCCAATTTACTATCCTTTTTATTTTACTTTTCCAAATACGCTAAATGGCCAAAATCTAAATACAACAATACCTTCAATTTTATCTAATGGTATACATCCAAAGTTTCTACAATCTGTACTTTTTGTTCTATTATCTCCCATTGCGAAAATATAACCTTCTGGTACTATAAAATCATTAAATACATCTGATTCTGTTACAACATCTGGCTCTAAATAATCTTCTTCTAGTTCTTCTCCATTTATATAAACAGAACCATTTTCTATTTTTACATGTTCTCCTGGCAATGCAATAACTCTTTTTATATAGCTTCTTTTAGTTAATTCTAATACATAATATACAAATTTATTTACTAATCCTTGTGGCTCATTGTTGTAAACAGCAACAGGATTAGATTGGTCAGCCTCCCAAGATTCATAGTTCTTTGATGGTGATTCAAAGGTTATAATTTTTCCTCTTTCTGGTATACTATTTCCAAATCTAAAAGTTCTATTTAAAATTAATCTTTGATTTTCTTGAAGTGTTGGATACATACTCCTTTGTCTAACTATTGTTGGTGTACCTATAAAATATCGAAACAACAAAGCTAAAACAAAAGCTATAGCTATGCAATATATCCATTCTAAAATATTTTTTATATTACTGTTCATTTAGGCTTCCTTTCAAGCTCATTATTAATTATTTTTTCCTTTTTGTGTTTTTTTCTCCTTTGTGCTTTTTAGTCTTTCTTCTTGATTTTTCATTAAATTTTGCTCCATTTGATTTAAAAATCCAGTATCTAAACCAGTTGTTTCTTCTTCGACCACTTCTTCTTTAGTTTCTTCAACTTCAGCAGGAGTATCTTCTTCTACTTTATCCTTTTTTCTTGTATATTTTTTATGTTCTTTAGAATCATTTTCTAAGCTACTATTTCCAAAAGAGAATGATGTAACCTCTTCTTCGCTAGATTTATCCTCTGCTGTAGAAAAACCTGCAAAATCATCTGCATTTTCTTCATATTTTTTCAAACTGTTTAAAAATTCTTCTGGGTTTTCAACTTCATCATTATTTCTTTCTAGCTCTAACATTTCTTCGTTTACTAAATTATCATCTATATCGTCTAAATCGTCAAGTTCATCAATTTTTTCGTTTAAATCTCCAATCTCATAATCTTCATTTTCTGGCTCTTCTTCAGGTTCAGAAGTAATTTCATTTTGTTTAAGATCATTTGTATTAAATACCATTGTAGAATCAAAATCTTTAACGTCTTCAACAGTTTCTGGTTCATCATTATTTATACCTGAAAATACGCTATCTTCTTCATATTCAGTATCTTCATTTAAATCCTTTGCTTCTACTTTTTCTAGTTCATATTTTTCATCTTTTTCTGGTTCGTATGGAATATCATTTTCAGAATCTACTATATAATTATCTTCTTGGTTTGTATCATCTATTACTTTGCTTTCTTTTATTTTTTTCTCTTTTTTAGGTTTTGGCTGTTTTTCTTCTTTTGACTCGCCCTCTGAACTTTTATCCATTTTATATCCTAAAGTTAAAACAGCTACTACTAAAACTATTCCTATTAAAAGACCAATTTTTCCTCCAGAAGATGAAGATGTACTACTAGATGTTGCATATACATTTTTTCCAAAAAATATAAGTGTACTTGCTAAACCAGCTATCAATTTCTTTCCTTTTTTTTCTTTCATAATATCCCTCCACTAATTTTCTTTTGTTAAATTTTTATTTTCATCTTTATTATATTTTTCTAAACCTTGTTTAGTTGGTATTCTGATAACAACCTCTGTACCTTTTCCAAGCTCACTTTTTATATCAATTCTACCATCATTTTTATCTAATATTTCTTTTGCAATAGAAAGACCTAATCCAGTACCTCCCATCTCTCTTGTTCTAGATTTGTCTACTCTATAAAATCTTTCAAAAATTCTACTTAAATCTTCTTTTGAAATTCCTATTCCTGTATCTATTATTTTTATATATGCATCATTATATACAAAACCAACATAAGTTTTTACAGTACCATTTTCTTTTGTATACTTAATTGCATTTGTTAGAATATTTATTATAACTCTTTGAATTCCACTTTTATCTGCATACACTAGTGGAACATTAGAAGTTACAAAACATTCTCCTACAATTGATTTTTTATCCATTTCTAATTTCAGTCCATCAAAAGTATATTTTACTAATTCACCTAAATCAAATTCTGTTTTTTCTAAGTTTACTTTTGAACTATCATATCTTGATAAAGTTAATAAATCATATACTAGATTTGACATTCTTTGTGCTTCTGCAGAAATTCTTTTTAAAAAATTCTTCTGGGTTTCTTGATCTAATTCATTTTCTAATATTGTATCTGCATACCCCATTATAGAAGTAATTGGCGTTTTTAATTCGTGAGAAACATCTGCTACAAATTCTTTTCTCATACTATCTAATTTTACATGTTCTGTAATATCTTGAATTACTACTATAACTCCTGCTGGACGATCATTTTCATTTTTAAATGGAGCAAAAAATAAATTAATATTTTTGTTATTTACACTAATCTTTTTCTCTGAAGAAGTCCAATTTTCAAGATATATTATTTTTTCCATATTAATATCTACATTAAATTTTTCAAATATATCTTCAAAACTTTCATATTCTTCTACATTTAAAAGTGTTTTTGCTGCATGATTTATATGAATAATCTTTCCTTCAATATTAAAAGCAATAATTCCATCAGTCATATGAAGTAAAATTGTTTCTATTTGCTTTTTTTGTCTTGTAACCTCATTCAAATTTTCTTTTAGTTCTTTATTCATTGTTCCTAGTGCTTCTACTAATTCATCTATTTCACTTTTACTATTTGGAATTTTATTTTCTAAATACTTTTCGTCAATTTCTTCTCCCTTAACAATTTTTTCTGCACTTTTTAAAAGTTTAGAAAAAGGCTGTATTAAAATTCTTGAAACTAAAATTCCAAGACCTAGTGAACTAAGTAAAAAAATAATTGATCCAAAAAAAATTTCTTTTTCTGCTTTTTTAGCTTCAACTATAATTTGATTTGCTCCTTCTTCACTTATCGTGCTATTAAAAGCTTCCCATTTTTTTATATGATATATTGATAATGTGCTAATAGCAGTGGTTACAATTATTCCAAAAATCACAAAAACCATAACAATCTTGGTTTGTATGTTTTTTAGCATAACTTACTCCTATTTTATGAGTGAAATCACCCAATTTTCTATATTATATACTTATATTTCCTTATATTCAAGTATAATTTTAATTTGATAAAAAAATGTAAAATTATTAGCCATAAAAATTCACCACCGTTTAAATTATAACCTAATATATTTAAACGGTGGTGTACTTTTTGTTACTATTACTTAAATATTAGAATCCTTTTAATAATTTATAGATAAAATTAGTTTTTATCTGTTACATAATATCCTACGCCTCTCTTAGTTATCAATATCTTAGGATTTGCTTTGTCTTTCTCTATTTTATCACGAATACGATTCATTGTAACATCTATTGTTCTAATAGCACCAACATATTCTTCATACTCCCAAACTTCACGAAGTAGCATTTCTCTTGTTACAACTTGACCTGGTTGGCTAGCTAAATATTTTAACACATCAAATTCTTTCTTTGTAAGATTAATTACTTCACCTTTAACTTTTACTTCAACCTTTTTTGTATCTAATGTTAAATCTCCGACTTTTATAATATTATTTTTTTCATTTGATTTTGCATTTTGATTATTTTCATAGTTTGCATTTAATTCAGCTTTTCTTAAATTAGCTTTAATTCTTGCCATTACTTCTCTAATTTGAAATGGTTTTGTTATATAATCATCAGCACCCATTTCTAAGCCAACAATTTTGTCTGATTCACTATCTTTAGCAGAAATCATTAAAATTGGAATATTAGAAATATTTAAGGCATAACGAATTTTTTTGCAAACTGAAATTCCATCTAATTTTGGAATCATTACATCTAGCAAAATCAAATCTGGTTTCTTTTCTAAAGCCATATCAACTGCAGTAATTCCATCTTGTGCTTCTAATGTGTTGTATCCTTCTTTTTGTAGATTAAAAACAAGCAATTCTCTAATATTTTCTTCGTCATCAACAACTAAAATTGTTTTTTTATCTTTTTCAACTACTATATTTTCCACAATTCTACCGCCTTTCTGAAATTCTAATACTGTACTCTCTTATTTCTTTTTTAGTTATATCATATTTCGAGTTTTTGTACAAGTTCTTTTCAAATTTTTTTCAATTTTATTACATATGAATTTCAATTATATTAATTTTTCCATTATCCTGTAACAAAGCTCTTTTTTCTTTTATTTCTATTCCATTTAAAATAAATTTTTGGGTACCAGTATTTTTTCCATTTAAGTTCTTAACTTTAATCTGATAAAGGCTAGTTTTATATTTGTAGCGGATTTCATATTCTTTCCAGTTTTTATCTATACAAGGTTCTACATATAAATATCCATTTTTTAATTTTAGTCCTAAAATATATTCTACAGTAACTTTATAATACCAACTACTTGAACCTGTATATAAACTCCAACCACCTCTTCCTATTAAGTCTTTGTTAGAATAAATATCTGCAGCTATACTATATGGCTCAATTTTATATTTTTGGGCTTTTTCTCTTGTATTTGAATGATTTATAGGGCTTATCATTTCTAACATTTTTACAGCATTATCTCCAAATCCAAGTTTTGCCTCAGCCATTATAAACCATATAGCTGCGTGAGTATATTGTCCTCCATTTTCTCTAATTCCTGGTTTATATCCTTTTATATATCCAGGTCTTAAAGAGCTTTTTTCAAAAGGTGGATCAAATAATTTTATAATTTGATTTTCGTAATCTACCAAATTATTTCTTACAGATTCCATACTTATAAATTTCTTATCGTTATCACCTGCATTTGAAATAACAGACCAACTTTGGCTTAGGCTATCAATTCTTGCTTCTTCAGAATTCATACTTCCTATAATCTCTCCATTATCAGTAATAGCCCTTTTATACCATCTTCCATCCCAACCTTCATTATTCAAATTCTTCTTTAATTTTTCGTTTACTTCTTCATATAATTTAACTTTTTCTTCGTCATTTTTTTGTTTACAAATTGGTATCCATCTATTTAAAATATCATATAAGAAAAATCCAAGCCATATACTTTGTCCTTTTCCTTTAGTACCAACTTCACTAAATCCATCATTCCAATCACCTATTCCAATTTTTGGAAACGGATCTAAACCTTTTGAAATAACCTTTAAAATTGATTTATTACAATGATCATATATAGATTCTTTTATATCACTTTTATAGAAAATATCATATTTTTCTAATTCATTTTCTTTTAAAGGCTCTCCTGTTAAATATTCAACTTGAACTTCTAAAATAGAATTATCATTTGTAAATTCTATATATTCAAGTACAGCATATACAAGCCATAGTAAATCATCAGAAAATCTAGTTCTTATTCCTCTCTTAGTCTCATTATGCCACCAGTGAAGAACATCACCTTCTATAAATTGATGACTAGCACAATTAATAATTTGATCTTCTAGCATTTTACTGTCTATAAACTTCATTCCTAAACAATCTTGCAGCTGATCTCTAAAACCATATGCTCCTCCAGACTGAAAAAATCCTGTTTTTCCATAAAGTCTACTAGATAAAGTTTGATATACAAGCCATCCATTTATTAGAATATTTAAATTTTCAGATGGAGTTTTTATATTTAAAGTTTGAGTTATATTATTCCAATTTTGCTTTACTTTTTGCAAAGTATCTTCTCTATTTTTTTCACTTAAGAAATAATTGACTAGTTCTGGTATTTTTTCTTTACTTTCTTCTCCTAAAATTACAGTGAAATTTTTTCCTTCGAAAGCGGCTAGTGTAATTTCCATTTGTAAAGCAACGCAAGAATTTTTTCCAAGCCCATTTTTTTGGTCTAGTTTTTCATATAAAGCTCTTGGTTCTTTTAAGTTTTTAATTCCTAAAAAAACATCTTTATTTCCTGTAAAACTTGTTATTTTTAAATCACTTGTTATAAACATTGGTCTGTCAAAAGGCTCTTCTATTAAAATATTTTTAGCGTATACAATATTTCCTTCCTTAATAACTTCTATATTTCCATTTGTTAAAATTTCATCTTCTCCTAAAACAGGTTTTATATAGATTAATAGTTTTATTTTTCTTTCTCTGTTAGCAGTATTTTTTATTTTTACTTGATTAACTTTTAAAGGTTCATTTTCTGGTACGAAAACTTCCACCTCTTGTATCAATTCATTATTAGTATTTTTATATTTTGCATATCCAAATCCATAATTAATATAATAATAATTTTCATTTGGATTTACACCACTATTAATAGTCCACATTGTGTTATTTTCTATAATATACCAAACTTCAGAAGGTGGATTGGATATAGGTTTATTACTCCATGCAGTAAGCCTATTTAATCTACTATTTTTGTTCCAAGTATATCCACTAAAATTGTCTGTTACTAAAGTACCAAAAAATTTATTTGCAATAATATGAGACCACGCAAATGGTGTTCTGTTTTGTAAATTAGTATAAATATGGTACTCTTTCCCATCTTGGGTAAATCCACCGTATCCATTAAAAAATTTCAAATCTTCTGAAACAAGAGGTAAAACTTCATTAGTATTTTTTGAAACATTCCTACTTTCCAATTTTTTATAACTTTTATTTCTTCTATCTTCTAATCTTTGAATAATTGCATTTAAATTTGTTTTACCTAAGTCTATTATTAGTTTTGATTTTAATAAAATAGTTTCAACCTCTTCTTCTATTTTTGAAGTATTTTCAATTAAAAAAATACCTCCATTAATAGATTTTAAATACTGTAACTGTTTTTCTGAAATAAGTTCTTCGATTGCTTCTGCCACATATTTTTCGTAGACATTGTCTTCCTCATCTAAAATAACTAAATCTATTAAAACAGCTTTAGCTCTAAAATACTCATAAGCTTTTAATATTTGTTTTAAGTCACCGACTTCTTCTAATTTTCTAAGTTTTACAGTTAAAATAGGATTGTCTCCAGAAATCCCAAATCTCCATAAATGATCTTTTTTATGAGATTTGTTCTGGGACATTTTATAGTTTGGTGCAGAAAGCAAAATATAATCTAACATCTTTTGGTAAACTGCTAATTCTTTCCTACTTACTTGTAAAAATTGAAGTTCTTCTTCGCTTCTTACTTTGGCAACCTCTATAATTCTAGAAAATTCCTGAGCAGTTTGTAATTTTTTCATTTCTTCTTTTAGTATATTTTTTTCAAATGACGTCATTATAGCAAAACTTATTCTCTTTTTTTCTCCAGGAGAAATTTTAAAGGTCTTTTTCATTGCCAAAATTAAATCTGTAACTTCTTTCATTTCACTAGAAAATCTTTTACTTTCTTTTAACATTTCTGGTATAGTGTTTCCATTTCTTCCACAATATTTTTCTTTATCAATTTCGTATTCTAAATCCACAATTTGTTCATCTTCTGTGTATAACATAGCTGCTAAATATAGATATTCCTCACCTAAACGATCTTTTCTAGTTATATAAAATATATTATCTTCCTTTTCAGCTTGTAAAAATAATTTATTAAATGCTGGATGAGAATATTCTTGCATTTTTGGACTTAAAACAGGTTCCATTTCACTTACAAATTCATATATTTCCTCTGTGCTTCCTATATTTTCAATATCTATATTCCTTATTTCAATAGCTTTATTTGGATCTACAACTATACTAGTTTTTAGCTTTAATTTTCCTTCTGACTTTGCAAAAGAAACTTTATCTGGTGCAAAAATAACTTTTGCATTTTCATAAGGGTTAATAATTTCTTTGGTTTTTATACTTTTAATATAAAATAAAATACCTTGCTTACATTCATTTGTTTCCTTATATTGATATATTAAGTTACCTTTATACTCACTACAACTATTACCTAAATCATCAGCTATAACTCTATAATCCTCATTAGATATTAATCCCAAATTTCTATATACAGGATGATGTTTTTCAATAATTCTTTCATTATATCCTGAATCCATTATAACTTTGACATTATTTATTTTTTCTTTATATTCTTTTGTTAGTATCATATTTATAGGCATTCTTTCTTGAAGTAAAATATCTACTGCTTCTATTTCTGGATTTTGCCCAAATCTTTTTTTAAAAACATTATTATTTAAGCAATTATTTATAGATAATAAAATTAGTGCTTGATGATGAGCCATATATGTTTTTACTAATTCATATTCTTGATTTAATTTCAATCTAGATTTTGTAAAATCTATTGCTTCGTAAAATCCAAATTTTTTAAATGCTCCTAAATTTTGTAATTGTTTTATATTTTTTATAGCATCATTTTTATTCTCTTCTAAAGCTAAAAAGGTACTATATGGAGATACAACAATATCATTTTCTAATCCTCTTTTTAATCCTAGCCATGGAATACCAAAAGCTTTATATTGATAATTATTATATAAGTCTTTCAAACTATATGCAGATTCCGAAATTCCCCATGGAATATTCATTCTTTTTGCGTATTCTATTTGACACATTACAGCAAATTTATTTGATTCGTCTATTAAACTACCAGGATAGCATTTTATATTTATATTTGGCATTAAATATTCAAAAGCTGTACCAGACCAAGAAATTAAACCTTTATATCCTTTTAGTGTTGTAAGCGTTCTACTTAAAGCATTCCAATGTTTACTTGGTACATCTTTCTTTGCAATTGCAATTAAGCTTGCCTGCCTTGCCTCTGAAGCTAAAAAGTCATAATAAGAATCAGTAAGTTTATTTTCTTCTAAATTAAATCCTATTGAAAACAATTTATTTTCCGCACTATATAAAGGTGCAAAATCAGCATCACTAATTAATCTATCAACATTTTGAATTAGAAAATCTAAATTTTCCTCTTCTCTATGTTCAATTAAAAATTGTTTTAAAACATATAAATATCCAATAAAATTTCCACTATCAACAGTTGAAATATATCTTGGAATTAATGGCATCAAAGTTTTTGTATCATACCAATTATATAAATGTCCATTCCATTTTGCTAAATTATTTACTGTATCCAATATATTCTCTATATATTTTTTAGCTATATTGAAAGAAATAAAATTCAAGTCATATGCTGAAATAACAGCCATTAAAGACAATCCTATATTAGTAGAAGAAGTTCTATTTACAATCTTTTTTTCTCTATCTTCTTGATAATTATCTATCATTAAATAATGATTTTCTGCATTTATATAAGTTTCGAAAAAGTTCCATGTTTTTCTTGCAATTTCTTCTAAATATCCTCTATTCTCCGTAGAAATTTCTTTATCCTTATTTCTTTCTAAACTAATATACCAAGCTATAAAAGGACCTAAAATCCATAAAGCTCCAATTATTTTAATAAAAATACTTGGTAAAAATAAAAAAACTAAGCCTAGAATTATATTTACTATCATTTCTTTGCAATAAGATTTTAAATCTGTTTTTGCTTGTTTCTCTCCATCTTCTGCTGTTACCCATTCTAAAAGTCTTTCTTTTTTCTTCATTCTATAAATACTTTTTACAATAGCATCTATATTTTCAACTGTTTCATATGGTAAAAAAGCTAATTGTAAAATTATTCTAGAAAAACTTTTTCTTACATTTCCAATATCCTTTGAAAACTTTTTATCAGCATAAATTTCACCTTCAATATAACTTTCTTTAAATATTATTATATTTAAAATATCTAAAATATAAGATATTACAATTGAAATTGTAGAAAGCAAAATTAAACTATTACTAATAAAATTATATTTATAAAAAATAATACTTAATACTATTCCACAAAAAGCTAAAATATTTACTAAACTTCTTCTTAAATTATCATAGATTTTGAATTTTGATATTTCATTTAAAACTTTACTTTTGAGCCATTTAAATATTTGCCAATCTCCGTCTTACCCATCTGTGATTTCTTTTTATATATGATATATACTTAAGAGGATATCCATCTAATAAAATTACATCTCCAATTAGACCACATCTTAAATAGTTTCCCTCTAACAAATCATGGCTTAATACTGTGTTTTCTGGAATTTCATTTTCGAGTATTTGATTATATACCTGCAAATCATAAATTCCTTTTCCTGTAAAAATTCCTTCTTTAAAATAATCTTGGTAAATATCTGAAATAGCATTAGAATATAAATCTATTCCTCCTTGCATACTATATAGTTCTACAAAATATGTTTTTTGAGCAATTCCTAAGTCTAGCCCTATTCTAGGTTGCATAATTCCATAGCCTTTTATTACTTTTTTTCCTTTTATTATTGGTCTATTTAAAATATGATTCATAGCTCCTATTAATTTTGAAGCAGATTCTAATACTAAATTTGTATCACTATCTAGAGTGATTATATATTTTATATTAGGAAGTTTATCTTTATTTTTTTCTATTGAATTTTCTAAAAAGGTATCTTGTTTTTTCTTAGAAATATATTCATTAAATGTTACTAATAAGCCTCTTTTTCTTTCCCAGCCAATATATGATTTTTCTGAATTACTCCATTTTCTTCTTCTATATAAAAAATGAAATTTTGGAAAATCCTCTGTTTTATACTTTTCGTTTAAATATTCCTCCCATTTTCTACCCTCATCTATAACCTCTTTATCAAATGGCATTACCTTATTTTTTTCTTCAGAACAATCTCCAAGTAATGCAAAATATATATTGTCAGTTTTATTAGATAAATAATATACCTCTAATTTTTTCATCATTTCTGCAACTTTTTCTTTGCTTTTAAGTATTGTTGGTATAACAACAAATGTACTAGCCTCTTTTGGTAGATTTTTTTGAAAATCCATTTTAGGTAAAATCTCTGGTTTTTTACATTTACTTAAAACATAATTTACAACTCTAATAAGTATTTCTGAAATTGGAATATAGCTTACAATAGCCAATACAATTGCTAAAAACACGTTCCTATATTTTAAATAAGCAAATATAGATAAACAAAAGCTAAAATACAAAGGTAATATAACTAATATAGCAATATATAATCTTGAATAAAGTTTTGTTGTTTTTTTATTTCTAGTTCTTAATTCTAGCTTTTCGTTAAGCTCATCAACACCATCATCTATCAAATAGTAGCCTACATGTGATTTTCTTTTTTCTTCTAAGCTTTCCTTTTTTTCAAAACGTTTAGCAAGTTCTATGATTTTTTCTGCTATATATACTTCTGATATTTTACTTTTTTTAGCTAATTTTGTTATTTTATCTCTATAATAATTTTTACTTTCTTCATCCATTTCTGAATATATATTTGCTGGATCAAACTTTAAAATTTCTTCTGTAGCATTTGTGTATGAAAATAACTCTCCAAAATTGATATGTGCAATTTCTTTTAAACTCTTTATACCATTTCCTATAGTAATTTTTATATTAGCAATATGAAAATGTTCTTTTTGAATAACTTCTGATACTGTAAGACCTAGTTTTGCAACTTCCTTTTCTAATATTTTTTGATATTCTATTGCCTCTTTACCATATTCTTTTAATTTATAAGACATATATTCTATAAATGGATATTTTGGTTCAGTTTCTCTTATCTTAATACTAGTTGTAACTTTATATTCTTTTGCCTCTTGCTTTTCAATAACTTTTTTTAATATATTTTCTACTTTTACTTTTTGAATTTGAGCTAAATATATTTTTTCACACATTTCACTAATTTTAGAGATTATTGCTAATCTTAGAAATATACCTAAATCCCATATTTCTTGCATACTTAAAAGTTTCTTTTTTTGGTATGATTTCAAGCAATTATTAATTGTTTCTTTATCTATTTTACAATCAGTAAAAGCGATTATTTCAGAAGCTAATACATAACATCTTGCAAAACCCCCATATTTTCCATTAGTTAAACCTAGCATTTGTCGATATTTCTTTTGAGATAAATCTTTTTGAATTGATTTTACATTTTCCTCAATTATATAAAAATTATCTAAAATCCATTCACCTGCAGAATGAATTTTAATTCCCATTTTTATATGTTTTGATAATAAATTATATGTTTCTAAAATTATATGATAATTGTTTTTTAAGCTATCTAATGGATAGGTATTTGAATCACTATGATTGCATATATTGTGTTCTGAAGCAATTTTCTCCATATATTTTTCCAATTGAGCCGTATCAAGAATTGTTCCAGAAATGTTTAACTCTCTATAATTTTTCATAAACTTCTCCTTAAACTTTGCTAGAAATATTTTCTACAATTCTTTAAATTTTATACTTTTTAGAACATATTTTATGTATATTCATATGAAATTATTTTTTATTTGCTCATTATTAATATTTATATTTCATATACTAATATAAATATATTTTAATTTTCGAGGTTGTTTTTATGTTTATTATTAATAAAAAAAGATTAGTTTTTATCGAGCTTTCTCTTATTTTTTCTATTATATTTGCTTCTATCACTAATACTAATTTTTCTGGAAATACAATATCAGTTTCTACAACACCTGTAACTGGTCATATTGTTACTTTGGATGCTGGTCATGGAAATCCTGATGGTGGTGCAGAAAATGAAGATGGTTTAACTGAAGCAAATATAAATTTAGAGATTGTATTAAAACTTCAAAAATTTTTAGAAGCTAGTGATTGTACTGTAATATTAACGAGGTCCGATGAAAATGGTATTTACGATATAGATTCAAAAACTTTAAAAGAAAAAAAAGTTTCCGATATGAAAAATCGTGCTAAAATAGGTAATTCAAGTGACAGTGAAATATTTGTTTCTATACATCTTAACAAAATTGCTCAAAGTAAGTATTACGGTTGGCAAACCTTCTACAAAAAAAATTCTGAAGAAGGTAAGAATCTAAGTACTTTAATACAACAAAATTTAAATAATAGTATTCAAATAGAAAATAAAAGGCAACCTCAAACTATTAGTGGAAAATATATTATTGAAAATGTTAAAATACCAACTGTAATTGTGGAATGTGGTTTTCTTTCAAACCCAAATGAAGCAAAACTTTTAGAGCAAGAAGATTACCAAGAAAAAATTGCATGGGGAATATATACTGGTATTATGGACTATTTTGAGAATAATAATTAATTTTAATAATTATTGAGTTTTAAAATAAATTATGATAATATATTTAAAATTAGGAGGCCTATAATGGAAAAAGAAATAGATTATTTAAACGAAGTTACAAATAAAATTGACGAAGCAAAACTCCTATCTAAAATACCATTAGAAAAAAGAAGTTTGGCAATTAAATTCTTAAAAAAGAAACAAATTATAAAAAATAAAAACGGTTTATTTGCTCAAATACAAATAAACCATATTAACAAAAAATTAAATAAGATGTGCAAAAAAAATGAAGAAAATTAAAAGTAACTTACAATTTTCTTCATTTTTAATATTATTAAAATTTTCTTCTATTTATTACATAAGTACTTCCCATAATTGTTTTTGCTCTATGTTTTACTTGAGCTCCAACTTCTCCAATTTCTAAAGTTGATCTAAAAGTTTTATTATCTACTTCAACAACACCAATTGAAATGGAAGTAAGTGGAAATTGTTCAATAATTCCTTTTCTATTTGCTACTTCTACATATCCTCTTTCAACATCTTCTTCATTATAATATTCTACTGCTTCACTATCAAACTCAGCTATTATATCTTGACAAACTTTATCATAATCAGTCTCCCCTATAATTGCTACAAAGTCATCTCCTCCAATATGTCCTACAAAATTATCACTATTTTCTATATTGTGAACATGCTTTAATATGACTTTAGCTGTAAATTTTATTATTTCATCGCCATTTGCAAATCCATAAACATCATTATATGCTTTAAAATTATCTAAATCAAAATACATTATAGCAAAAACTTCTTTGTTTAATAATCTTTTTTTCATTTCTGCTTGAATTTGTACATTACCTGGCAAACCAGTTAAAGGACTTACTCTTCTATTTATATACATTAAAGAAGTAATATTTTTTATAGTATAATATAAATACTCTTCATCAATCGGCTTTTTAATAAAATATTCTACATGTGTTTTTAACACATCAATTCTATGTGTTCTTTCTTTGTTTGATGTTATAACAATAATTGGTGTTATGCTATTATCTTCATCTGCTCTAATTTTATTGCATAGTTCTAATATATCTATTTTAGCTGTATCTTCATCTATAATAATAAGAGATGGTATATTTCTTAAAGCTTCTTCTAAATTATCCGTTCCTACGGTTTTAAATTTGTATTCTTTATCATCTTTGAATGCAATTTTTAAATTTTCAATTAATTCTTTTTGATCATCAATTATATATACTTCTTGTACCATACCATTCTCCTATTTTATCTTTATTGTACTGTAAAGTTTTTCTCTAACACTTGTGTTGCTCCATCTTGTCCAACTACTGTTAAAATTATTTTGTTCTCACCTTCTAGTAAATCTAATTCAAAATTTGCATTTGTTGTATTTTCGGCAATATTAACATCATAATTTTGTCCGTTAAATTGTAATGTGGCTGATTTCAATCCTTTCTCATAGCTCATTTCTACATATAGCTTTTTATTATTATCAGCTCTCTGTTCAGCTGTAACAACTGGTTTATCTATTTGATTATTATTTTGGTTATTATCAACTGTATTAGTATTTTCATCTGTTGTTTCTGTTCCATATGTAAACTCTTGCTCTACAGTAGTTTCTGTTCCATCAACACTAGAAGCAATTACTTTTACTTGATTTACGCCTTCTGCTAAAGAAAGTTCAAAGTTTAAGTCTTTTGTACCCTCTTCTACACCATTTACATTAAAATCTTGACCATTTAATGTACCAGATACACCTTTTATTCCATTTTCATGTGTAATTGCAACTGTTACCTTTGTCTTATCTGAAGATAATGTAAGTGTAATTTCTGGTTTTGTCAAACCTGTATAACTTTTTGTTTCAGTTGTAGTATTATTGCTACTATCAACCGCTATAATTGTTATATCATTATTTCCTCTTAAAATTTCAATTTCAGTTTCTATTGTCTTTTTATCACCTTCAGCTTCTATTCTAACTTCTTCATCAGCATTCCAACGATATGTAATAAAATCTAATGCTGTTTCATCTGTAACAGTAATTTTTAATTTTCTATCTTCTGTTACACTTAAAGTAATTACTGGATTTAATATATCAGTTCCGTTTTCAGCAACAATTTCTTCTTCATAAGTTGTTTCATTTCCATCTACATCAACTACTTTAGCATGTAATGTATTTGTACCAGCTGGAAGAGGAATTTCTTTTTCTAAACTATTTTCTCCGGTTCCCTTTACAACTGTTTCAGTACTATCATTCCAACTATATATCAATCTTTCTATTGCTTTTGTATGTGTTACAGAAATTTTTAAAGTACTTTCCAGTTTTTCCACATTTATCACGGCATTTGCAACTTGTTGTCCCGTGCTAGTAGAATTTTCTTTATTTCTTGCATACATTTTGTACACTCCACTTGCAACCAAGCACAGTGCAAAAATTATAAGCATAATTGCAAAAAATCTTACTATTTTATCTGAACCTGATGAACCTTTACTACTTTTATTAGGGTTATAATCCAAAATTTGGTTCATTTTATCACCTCTTCTGTTTTATTTCAAAATAAATTATAACATATACAAATTTTATTGTAAATGTAAAAATTAATAAATTTATACAATAAATTGTAAAAAAATGAAAAAGTGCTAGCTTAAATTAACTAACACTTTTATTTTATATTACTTTTTATAATACATATTTTTTAATTAAGATTATACCTGTTGCTAAAATTGTTATAACTGCAGTTGGTAAAATTATATATGGTCTATCTACACCTGTTGATATACTTAATAATACTGGTGCAGTATCTATATCATCTTCTCCTGCTACTTTATTATCTGGAGTAGAATCTATATCTTTAGAACCATTATCATTATAATCTTTACTAATCTCTGCTGTATTTACTTTTTGTCCCATATTATCTTCTGAATTTTCCCATTGTAAAGTTACATTTACAGAAGCACTATCTCCTGGATTTAATAAAGTTTCGGCAAGTTCGTCTGTTACAATTACCTTATCAGATACTTGAGACCAATTTTCATTATCTTCTTGCACAAATTTTAGTCCATCTGGAATATAATCTTTTACTTCTTGAGCATATCCAGCAATTTCACCTTCATTTGTTACTGTAATTTGATAAACAAATTTTACTACTGTTGAATCTATTTTCTTTCTATGAATTTCAACCTTTAATAATTCATCTGGATTATCTGCAACAATCTCTCTTGTATTTCCATCCTCTGTAATTATTATTTTTACTAAGTCTTTCTTTAAAGCTAGGTCAAAATATTTTACATATAGTTTTTCTTGATCTATATCATCTTCATCTTCTTTATTGTTTCCTGGTGTAGAGTCTACATCATCAACTGGATCTCCGTTTTCGTCTTGATCATCTGTAATTTCAGCTGTATTAATAATCTGTCTATCTTCTTTGTTTGTTGTATCTTTTGATAATACATCTTCTGATACTTGAAAAACTATTTGTACATCTCTATAATCTGGATTTGCACTTCCAGCTTCTGTACTGATTTCAGCATCTTTATTATAAGGATTTAGTAAATTATCTTCTTGTCTTTCTTCTGATTTTTCTTTTGATAAATAATCAGTTCTTACACTAACAGCCTGATTAATATCAGTAGTTAGTTCTCCATTTTTGTCATATAATTGCCAACCATATTTTTTATTTATATCATTATCTGGTAAAAATACTAAGCCGCTTGGAATATCATCACCAATTTCTGCTGCATATCCTGCTTGCTCGCCTTCATTATATACACGAATTGTATATGTTACTACATCATTATTAGCCACAGCTAAAGCTTCTGTTGAATGATTAAATCTTAATGTTCCATCTTCATTTTTTGTTATTGTTGGAACTCTGTTTGTAATAGCAGTTCCATTTACATCTGTAATAAATTTTTGTAAACTTAAGTCAAATGTTTTTGGTTCGTCCATTGTTAAATCTTCATAATCATGGTCATCTTGATTTTCATCATTTCCAGGGTAATCGTTTGGATTAACTGTATCTGGAGTAGAATCTCTATCTGTAACTTCCTCTCTATTTTCATCTGAGTCTTTTGTAATTTCAGCAATATTTTTGAAATTGTTTTCAATTACCTCATCTGCCAAAACTATACAAGCTACTTGTATATCTTTATAAGCCAATTCTGTATCTGTAGCAGGATCAAATCCATCAATTAAATTCTTTGTATCTGCATCATTTGATTTTAATTTTGTTGAAGTTAATTTTATATAATTTCCTGTAACAACTTCTACATCAGCTAAATCTGTTACACCAGTAAAATCATCTACAGATAAATTTGCTGTTCCATTTTCAATATCTGTAAGTTTAACTGTTGTTCCATCTGTTGGAATTGCCCAATAATTATCAACATTAACTGTATGATTTACTATGAATCCTAATCCTTGTGGTAAATAATCTGCAATTTCTTCTGCATATCCACTATTAGTTCCTTCATTATATACACGAATTGTATAGTAAACTATATCTCCTTTTTTTACAGTTACTGGTGTTTTTGTGGTTGTATAATTTGCATCTTTTGAACCTTCTGTAAGTGGTTTTACATCCACAGTAGGTTCTCTATCTGTTTTTGCTTCATCATTAACTCTTGTAATAAATTTCTTTAGAGCTAAATCAAAAGTTCCTCCTTTTATAATTAATTTTTCAAAATCATCATCATCTTCAAGGCCTTTATAGTTATAATTTTTATCTGTTAAATCAGTTTTATTTTCTTTATTTCCTGTATAAGTTTCTGTATTAATATCTTCTTGGTTTATTGATCCTGGTTCTGAATCTCTATCGGTTATATCATCAGCTGTTATTTCAGCTACATTTGTTAATACTTTTCCAGAGTCTAAATTTCCAGAAACTGTGCACTCTACTTGCACATAACTACTTGTAATTATATTTTCTTCTACATTAAAAGCTGGAAGCACAACATTTGCTAATGCTGTTGTTGAAATAACTCTACCATTTGCTGAAGTTGTCCAACCATATCTATTATTAATTTCACTATTTTCTGTAAGTGTTAAACCTTCTGGTAAATAATCAACAATTTGTGATGCTGTTCCTGCTATCTGTCCTTCATTATATACTCTAATTTCAAAAACTACTTTATCGCCAATTTCAACTTCTACTGGAGATTTTTCGGCATAGTATTTAGCATCCTCTCCTCCAGAAACTAAATCTGTAGCATCAACAACTGGTTGATTTGCAGAAGTATTATTTGAACGACGTACTTCTTCTCCACCTGCAGAAATGATATATTTCTTTAAAGCTAGGTCTGCTGTTTTTTCTTCTATATCTTTAAATACTTTTTCCTCTACTGGTGTATTTTCCTTTGTTATTAACACTATTGGTTGATATCTAGTATCTTCTGTTTCCCATATAGTAGCCTTTGTTTCATATTTATTGTAATTTAAGGTTAACTCTACTCTTGATACATCATTATTTTCAATAGGTAAATATATGTAATAATTTTTATCAAAAATCTCGTTTACTTTTTGTGTAGTGAAATCTTCTTCACCCTCTATTAAAATTGAATATTTATCTTCACTTAATTCGTTTGTACCATCTGTTAATTTAATAGTATATGTACTTGCATCTGCTGTTCCACTATTTACTTTAAATGGTCCTACTTTATAATATTTTCCATCTACTTCGCTTTTTATATCTGTATTTGATACAGCAATGCTAGGATATGTAACATCTACATCTTCTTCACCTTCTATTGCTGATTGTACTAAATAATTATATAGTTCAGTAGCATATTCTTGACGAATAGCAGAACCTGTTACATCTAAATAACTACCAGATACTTCTTGCATTGTTTCTAAATCTATACCTTCAATTGATATAGAACCAAAAGATGCATATTTTTCTACACTTCTATTTGTGAAATACCACATAGCCCATTGTTGTACAACTTCTATATCATCATCTGTCAATCTTGATTTTATTAAATCTACTGTTGTTGGTGGTATATTGTTTTTCTCTGCTTCTATTCTTCCAGCAAAAGCCTTTGCTAAAAATTCATCCTTGTATTCAGGATTTTGCTTTCTTAAATACATATTATCTACAAGCCACACTAATGCTTTATAATCGCTATCTGATAATCCTAATGCTTTTACAGCTTCATTTGAAGCATCTTTAAAATCTCCCTTATTTTCATATTCTAAACTTTCTTGACCTGGGAATGATTTTTCAGCATTTAAACAATACATAGCATCTTGAAAATCTGTATCTCCAGATTGCATTAATTTAAAGATAATTGTATCTTTAATTCTGTATGTGTAAGGATTTACATCATATTCATCTGCATAATCACTAGATAAAGTTCCACTAGACTCTTCTCCACCTTCATGAAGTCTAGAAGTTTCTATTAATGCTTTTTCTGTTTCATGTGTTAAGCTAGCAGCTAATACTTCTGATGTATATGGTAATAAAATAACCATTATACAAATTGCTGCTAATAACTTCTTGATTCTTGTTCTTAACATATATTTATCCTTCCTTTACATAGTATTATATAATTATATTTTAATCTTTTTTTATATTTAGTCAATATACCAAAATATGACTAAACTTGATTAAAATCTTATATATTTAGGGACTCTACAATTTCCCACTATATTTCAATTATATTACATTTTTGCCTTTAAATCAAGATTTTTTAGCAATTTATATTCACTTTTTAAATAATTTTGTATTATATTTTTATATTTTGTAACTTATTGACTATTTTTATATATAAAATATATTAAAAGTGCCTACAAACTCTTAATATGTAGGCACTTTAATTCTAAAATCCATTCATACATATATAATTTAAATAATTTTTTACAATATCAATAATATAATATCTAAAATTCTTTTTTATTAAATTATTTGCTAGTAAAATATTATACTGTGCAAGTAAATTATCATTTATATATACTTGTAATACTCCTATTTTAGTATTTTCTTGTATTTCCTCTGAAAAGTTTAAAAATGTATAAGCTTTAGTTTGCAGAAGTGAAAGTTCTTGTTTTTTTATTGGATATAAAGTATTATTAATTTCTTCTAATTTAATGTTTGGATCATTTATAATTTTTTCAGTATTAAATTTCTTAGCGAAATAATCTTTATAGTTTTCAAAAGCTGTATTTATTGTTGATGAAATATCAACCATTTGATAATTAGTATTTATATAATTTAATATTTTTATAGAATCTGCAGTTCTATCTTTTTTTGTATTTGCTCCTAAAACTACAACAATAATATCTAAATCGTTCTGTTTACAAGCTGAAATTAAACATCTACCAGCTCCAAATGTAAAACCTGTTTTTACTCCATATACTCCTGGATAATTTCCCAAAAGTTCATTTGTATTAGATATTGTTCTATATCCTCCTTTCCAAGCAACATTCGTCGTTTTTGTTCCTACAATTTCTTTAAATTTTTCATTTTTTAATGCATAATTCGTTAAAATAGCCATATCATAAGCTGTTGAATAATGATTTTCATCGTCCAAACCATTTGGTGTTACAAAATTTGTATTTTTCATATTTAGTTCTTGTGCTTTTTGATTCATAAGCTTTGCAAAACTTTCTACATCTCCGCTTATATATTCTGCAATTGCAACAGCGGCATCATTTCCGAGAACGAAGCATCAATCCATACAATAAATCATTTAAAGAAACTTGCATATTTTCTTCTAACTCAAACCTTGAGCCAGATGTCTGAGCAGCTTTTTTAGAAATTGTAACTATTGCCTTTAAATCACCTTTTTCGATTGCAAGTATAGCTGTCATTATTTTGGTAGTAGAAGCCATTTGGGTTTTTTCATAAGCTTTATTTTCATATAAAATAGTATTTGTTGTTCTTTCGATGCAAATAGCATATTTTGAAGCTATTTGTGGCTGTTTATATACTTCTGCAGAAACATTTTCTAAATTTTCAATTTCAATATCTTCTTCATTATCAATGTCTGCAAAACATTTACAAATATTTGAAGTAGCAATTATCAGACTAATAAAAACTACTAATATTTTTTTTATATATTTATATCTCTTACTATTCATAAATATCACCGATTTATAATTATGAATTTAATTTTAAATTTATGCAATAAAAACAAATTTAATTTATTTATATGTATAAACTCAAATTTTTTTGACTATAATCTCTTTAATTTACTAAGGAGGTATAATTTTATGAAAAATTTTTTATTTAAGCACAAAAAGATAATTTGTACAATATCTATTTTAATTCTTTTATTTATTAGTATTTATTCTATATCTTTTGGTACAGAATCTTATGAAAAACCTGATTTTGAATACGCAAAAGTTACGGCTTCTCATTTAAATATCCGTAGAGGTCCTGGTATACATTTTCAAGCAGTTGGATTATTAGAAAAAGGCGAATACATACGTGTTTTCGCAAAACTCGGAAATTGGTATGTAATACAAGCAGAAAATGATATTATTGGAACTGTTTATGCTGATTATATTGAACCTTATACAGATTATACTGAAGAACCTCTGCAAGAAGAAAATGACAATAGTTCTAATGCTTCTGATTTACAGTCTCAAACAAGTAATTCCGTAAGTAATACTGAAACTATTTCTACAAACTCAGATACTGCCGAAAATAGTAATGAAACTCAATACACTTCTGCTTTAGATACTCCTCTTGTTAACTACACAGCCGATGAACAAGAATTTATAAATTTAATTAATCAAGAAAGAGAAAAGAATAATCTTCCTATTTTAGAAATAGATGAAGATTTGCAAAATGCTGCTAGATTAAAAGCAGAAGATTTAGTAAAAAATAATTACTTTTCACATACTTCTCCAACTTACGGCACATTGTATGAAATGTTAGATAACAATGGAATAAAATATAAAATAGCCAGCGAAAATATTGCTGGAAACTCAAGTATTAGTGGTGCTATAACAGCATTGATGAACTCAGAATCTCACAAAAATAATATTTTAAGCAATGAATTTAATTATACTGGAGTTGGAGTTGTTAGTAGTCCTACTTATGGTAAAATTTTAGTTCAATTATTTATAGGAAAATAAAAGAAATACCCTTAAGGGTATTTCTTTTATGCTAATAAATTTTTTACTACTTCATTTATTGTTTTGCCATCAGCTGCTGCTCCAATTTTTTCTTTAGCAGCTTTCATCACTTTTCCCATATCTTTCATATTTGTGGCTTGTACTTCTGTAATTATTTCCTTTACTATAGTTTCTATTTCTTCTTTACTTAGTTGCTTTGGTAAATATGTAGTTAAAATTTCTATCTCAAGATTATTTTTGCTAATTAAATCTTCTCTTCCACTTTTTTGAAAGTCAATAGCTGCATCTTTTCTTTTTTTCACTTCCTTAGCAATGATATCTATTATTTGATTATCCTCAAGCTGTATTCCTTTATCCTTTTCTATTTGAAGTATTGCAGCTCTTACCATTTGAACAGTATTCTTTTTTATCTCGTCTTTTTCTTTCATAGCATTTTTTAAATCATCCATTAATTTTTCCTTTAACATTTTTATCCCTCCTTTTATATAACAAAGGACAGATACGATAAATGTATCCGTCCTCTACAACCATATTAAAATCTATATAAGCCTTAGAATTTTCTTTTTCTTGCAGCCTCTGATTTTTTCTTTCTTTTTACACTTGGTTTTTCATAATGTTCTCTTTTTCTTACTTCTTGTAATACGCCATTTCTAGCACATTGTCTTTTAAATCTTTTTAATGCATCTTCTATATTACCAT
>CALXZR010000123.1 GCA_944393295.1 uncultured Clostridia bacterium | reverse complement strand
AAGTGAGTTCATGAAACCCTTGCTTTTTAGATTTCATCGATTATGCTATGACTACAAACAAGGTTTACCTTTGTTTGTTATCCACATTATAAATCGGTATCATTTTAACTAATGTTTAACACATTTTTAAAGAAAATATTTCCTATTTTGCTCATTTTTCTTTTAACATAAAGGTAATTTTATTTTTTTGTAACTTCTATAAATGCTTTTATTAACTTTTTCATATTATCATCATATAAGGACATATCCTCTGGATGCCATTGCAGACCAATTGCAAATTTTTTGTCTTCAAATTCTATTCCTTCAATAATTCCATCTTCTGAGATACTGTTTATTTTTGCTTTATTTACCTTAGTAACAGCATATTTGTGTCTACTATTTACGCTTATTTCTTCTTCTCCAATTATTTTAAAAAGTCTACTATCTTTATCAATTTTTACTTTATGAACATATTTTTCTGGTATTTGATTATGATTTATTTTCTTTTCTATAAATTCTAATACTTTTTCTCTATTTTCATTGCAATCAATGCTTGCCATTAATTGCATTCCCATACAAGTACCCAAAACAGGAATATTGTTTTTTAAAACATATTCTGCAATAAAAATATCATAGCTATAAATTCTATTTCCTCCAGGTAAAATAATTCCATCACATAAATTTATCTGTGAAATTAAATCTTCTTTTTCCTGTTCTGTAAGTGCTTTTGTATCTCTTGGTCTTGTTTCTTCATAGCAAATATCCTGTGTTGGCATAATTAATATTGGCAAACCTCCACTATTTGAAATAGCTCTTCTATATCCATCTAAAGCACATATACAATATCTATCTGTATATGTTGTATGTGGTTTTCCAACAATTCCTATAATTGGTTTCATAAATTCTCCTTTACCATAATTCTAAAGTATCTTGTAAATCATCTCGTGCTCTCATTAAATCTAAAGTTGCAGACTTCACTCCCATTAGCTTATTTTCAAATATTGTAATAGCATCTTGCCCTTGATTTGTATCAGAATAATTCCAACTGCCACCAGCTCTTTTATCTCTTATTTTTTCTTGAAGTCTAAAGTTTTCTGCTTTTAATCTTTCTGTTTCCATTCTTGTTTTTCCAAAAAAGCCTTTTCTTTGAGTAGCAAGTAAATTTCCATGTGTTTCTTTTTTACTCTCATTTATTTTATGCATTGCACACTGTCTTATGTATTCATCTGAAAATTCTGTATGATTTGCATCTTTAAAAATACTCTTTATTGATAAATATAAATTTTGCATTTCTTGTGGAAGTTTTCCACCACATTCTGTAACTCCACAAGCATACATATCTGCTAAAATATCTCTAATATGATATTCCTTTTGTTCTTGAGGACTTTCTAAATTAAGTTCTTTAATCTGCAGAGTAAGGTTTTGAAGTCTTAGTTGTTTCAATTCCTCTTTTCCCATTAATTTTCCAAAAAAACCTATTTTCTCAGCTTCAATATTAGTTCTAGTTTGTAATAGTTTTTGTAGTTTTGCAAATTGTATCATTCCTTGTACTTTAAAATATAAATTTCTTTTTATATCTCTTTCAGACTGTTGTGTGTGCATACTAACAACATCTGGGCAGTCTTTCATTATTTCATTTGCATAAGCTACTCCGTCTAAAAAAGGCTTTATAGAACTTGAGGTTTCTGTAATTTCTTCTAATGTATTTTCTTCACTGACTTGTGTTTCTTGAACTTTTTTATCTATATAGGCTTTATTTTTTCCTATTTCTTCTATTGTTTTTGGAATAATAGTTGTCGATACAGCCTTTGTATAATCTATACCTAAAGTTCTTGCTACATTACCATAAATTTGCTCATTTCTAAGTAATCCATTATAAATATTAGTTATTCCGCTCAAAAGTTTTTCAGAAGCTTCGGGTTCATCTGTAAGTTTTTTAGTAGTTTCAGAAATTAGATTTTTTCTTCTTTCCTCGTTTTCAATTTTCTCTCTTTCTAGTCTTTCTTGCTCTTGTTTTTTTCTTAGTGCTTCAGCTCGTTCTTCTCTATCTTTATCAATGACTTCTCTTGCTTCATCTATTTCTTTTTCTTTCTGTCTACATAATCCCATCAAAACATCTTGCAATTTTTCCCTAAACTCTCTTGTTTTTTGGCTTAAATTTTCTATTTTATCATATGTTCTTTGTTTTTCTTCTAGAATATATTTTCTATCTTCTAAATCTGTAGTTCTGCTTAATCTCATATTTAAAATTTCTGGCATATCTGCCAGCCTTACATATTCTTTCATATCTGTAATGTTTTGTAAAAAGCCATTTACAACTTCTTCAAGCATTACACTTAAGCTCTCATCTGGAATTGACTTTAACACTGGTTTTCCAATACTTACATTATAATAATTAAATCCATTCCAGTTACTAATTAATTCATTCCTATTAATTCTAGAAAATGGTGCTAATATTATTTCACTTTCACTTCTACTATTTTCTCCTCTATAATCTTCTGCATTTAAATATGGTACATCTTCTCTAATATCAATGCGAAGTAAAGCAGCATCTCCATATTCGCAAAAAGTCTTAGCGATTTCTTCTTTAGTAGATGTAGATAAAAACTGTGGTGCATAATTAGATAATTCTGATGCTCTTTTATTACTAGTTCCTCTTACTAAATTATTAAAACTTCTAGTTTGACCATTTGAAATCCTATATTTTGTTTCTTTATACATTACTGCATAAACATTAACAAAATCTTCAATTGCTTGTTTTACATCTTCTATTGAACTTGGAAGATACCATCCAGATTTTGTTAGATTTTCATATGCTTTAGGCGATAAATCTCCTAAAATATTTATACTCGTATGCTGAAAGCCTAAATATCTTTCTACAGAACCAATTTCTTTTTCTGAAATACTTGCAATTTTATAAGCTTCTTTTGTATCCATATTTTTCTCCTTACTCAAAAATATTGTATATATATCTTAGCAAAATGTCAATTTAAAAAAGACTGTTGTACAAAATTTTATACTTTGACAACAGTCTACATCTTTATATAAAAGTAATTATTTATGTATTTTTTAGTTCAGGATAGTCTTTTAAAATTTTATCTGCTATACTATCTGTATATTTGAAAGGAATTACATATCCATCTAAGCTATTTGCTTTTTCTTTTAAACTACTATTTTCTGAATTTACAAATATTTTTGCTTTTCCTTTTCCATTTTTTGCTTCTTGAATTAAATTGTAAGCTGGTGAATTTCCATCAAAGGCTATAACTGCAGAACTTCTTCTTTCAAATATTTCATAGTTAAAGCTTTTGTATATACCAAGTTCTTCTGTTTCTGTAGAAACACATATTCCATCCAAATCTTTTGATTCTAATTTTACTTTTTCTTCTTCTGACAACATCTTTGGAACAATTGCATTAATTTCAAATTTTTTATTCATTTCTTTGGATAAATCTAAAATTGCCTTTTCATATCCTTCCATCTTTGGACCAATTACAAAATAAGTCTTTTTATTATCCAATTTATCTATTAATTCTTTTAGAGTAGCTTTTGCACTTTCATTTATAACAGTTTCTCTTCCTTTTGTATTGAAACTACCTCCAGCAATTATAACTGGAAATTTATTTTCTGGAAGTGCTACTATTTTTTCTTTTAACACTTCTTGAGCATCTAAATTGTTTTTAAAATAGAATTTAATCTTTTTATTTTTACTTTTTTTGAAGTTTTCTTCTTCTATATCTAAAATAGCTTGTTCTAAAGATTTATTTTTTGTTAATTTCCTAAATGCTTCTGATTTTTCTTTAAAGGCTTTTTCATTATCTTCTAAGATTTTATCTTCTACAGCTCTCATTTTCATAAAATCATCATTAGTTAGTTCCAATAAATTTTGTGAGGCTAATTGTTCTTCTAATGTATCTGTACCATATATTCCAAAGCCATCTGTACCTTGTACGCAAGAAACTCCACTTTCCAAATATTGTTTTATAGGATGATTTTGTAAATCAGATAAATTATTTAAACGTACATTTGAAGATAATTGGAATTGCAAAACAACACCCATATTTTTCATATCTTCCATTAGCTTTTTGCCTTTTTCAAAATTTAAGTTTTCAACGTATAAACCATGTCCGATTCTAACCTTAGGACATTCAGCACCTTCTGGAATTGCTGCCTTTACACATTCAATTGCAGAATATACATTATCCTTAAAAGCATCATTTTCTCCCGCATGAATTTGAATTGTAAAGCTATTGTCTTCATATACAGCATATTTTACTAATTCAGCAATTAATTCTCTAAAATCTGCTATATCATTTATTTCCTCACCTATTATATCACTACCAACTACATATGGACTTTTCGCCATTGCTTTTAATACATCTAAAGCTTCTCTAATTTCTTCTGGAGAAAGCCAAACCCTACGAATAGCTGCAAGGAATCTAATTGCTACACCTGTTTCTTCTTCTGCTAAAGGTAAAATTTCGTGTAGAGTTCTTAAAAAAGCAACTCCCTTTTCACCTTTTTTTACTAAGTCTGTTGTAGATATTTCAATATGCTTAATTCCTTGTTTTTGATATTCTCTTGAAATCCACAATAATTTATCTTTTAATATATTGTTATTTTCGTATTTACTTCCTGGTTTTGCATCTTCTAACATTTTATTTAGATGTTCTTTTACAGATTCATCTGGAATACTATCTATTTGCTTTTGTGTATATTTTACTTTTATTTCTGCTTCTCTTCCTTTTGTAAATACATATCTATATACAATATAAAGTTTATCTAAGTTTGTGAAAACTGCTTGACCGTCTTTTATTAAAACTAAACTATTTTTTATTTTTCTAATATTTTCTTCTGCATTTTCTAAATTGTTCAATATTAAATCTGCAAAATTTATATATGTTTCATCTTTTATTTTTCTTTCAAAAGCTTTTCCTCTTAAATCGCTATTTTCATATCGTTTTTCTAAAGCTTTCCTATACATTTCTAATTTTTTAGATTGTTCATCTGTAATTTTTAAATTTAGCTTTTGAATGAAATATAAAGAATATCTTATTTGATGCTTTATAGCTAAAGCAATTAATATATCTGGTGTAAGCATTGCATTTAAATGTGTATGTAAGTCAGTTCTAAATTTTGCTTTTTTTAATATATATGATTTTACAATTGTTTTATCAATGCTTAGTTTATAATCTTTTGTTTGTGCCATCAATATTTTAGTAATAGCTGGTATTTTTGCTTTCATTTCAATTAAACCATCTGCATAAATATTTGCAATTTTTATACCACCTAATCTAAAAATATATACTTCTTCATTATCTGCATTTAAGCTAGCTGGTAAAATACCTGTAATAACTCTTTTATCTTGCTCGTTTTTTCTTGTTTCTAGTTTACAAACTTTTGCTAAATTAGTAATTAAATTTCCAGTATTGTGGTTTGGTGTTTCTATACAATAAGCTAATTCATCTTCGCTTTTTCTATATAAGTTTATTTTTATATCTTGTTCCTTATCTAAATAAAATACTTTCCAAACTGGCATTTTTTCCATTTAATATTACCCTCCATATACTTTAAATTTATTACTAATATATTTAAAATTTAATATATAAATTAAATATCACTATTTAATTTAAGATTATAACATATTTTTTATAATATTTCAAGGATTTTTCTACATTATGTAAAGTTTGCTTTAAAATTTAACAGTTTATATTTTTTAATACAAAAGAGCTCTCTCGCTTACGCGAAAAAGCCCGTTTGTTGCTCTTTTTATCGGTTGAGCTTCCACTCGATTGCCAAAATGTAATGGGACATTGTACCTTTCTTGTATTCATAGCCTGTCAATTTTGAAAAAGCCTTTATCGCCTCACTATCTGCTTCAATGATGCTTTCCGCAACATGAATAACAGCACTAGTTGCCCTATTCGCCTCAGCGTAAGCTGGATATTCTATAGGTACCATTGCTTTTAGCCTTTCTTGAACAATCTTCTGAATTTTGCTTCGATCTAAGCATTTTCTTTCGGCAAACGCTTTGTGCATAGCACAAGCCACTTCTATAACAGACAAAGTGTGCTTTTTTTCTCCATCCTCTTCATATTCAATTTCTTCGGATAGTCTTCCCCAATGACTGTTTTTTACATTCGTCTGCTCTCTAAAAAAATGACTTGCCTTTTTTCGAAACTCCTGCTCTTCACTAGTTTCTTTTTCTAAAGCAGGAACATCGCCAATTTTTGCCTCCATACATTCTCTCCATGCATCCCGAACCATTGAGTTAATAGCTGTAGCGGTATAGCCCTGCTCCACAGCAATTTCAACAACAGTTTTAATTAAAACTCTTATTTTTTCTTCCTTCATTGATACCTCCTAAAATACATCATTGTGTAATTTTGTCATTTATTATTATAATACACTTTACATAATGTGTCAAATCATTATGCTGTAATAAAACTTACAACTAAAACAACAAAAGCTTATTTATTTGCAATTCTTATAATATTTATTAAGAATGCCTTATAAATAAGCTTACTCTATAAAATTGTTTTTATGGATTTTTAAAAATAAATTTTGGTTAGCTATGCTAGCTTTTCTAAATAACGTTTCTTAATTTTGTCTGATGAATGTACATATCTGTTTAAAGTAATACCTACATCAGAATGACCTAGTATTTCACTTAAAGATTTAACGTCCATCCCTACACTTATACAATCTGTTGCAAAAGTATGTCTTAAGCAATGAAAATTTCTTTCTGCAATTTTACACTCTTTAAGCATTTTCTTAAAAGTATATTGATAACCTCTTGGTTCCATAAAGCTTTTACTATTCCCTGTTAGAAAGAAATCTTCTTTACTATAATTTTCTCGCATACTTTTTAATTTTGAATAAATCATATTAGACATTGGTATATTTCTAATACTCTTTTCAGATTTAGGTGCATCAATTAAGATTTTTGTATTTTTTCGATCAACATATACTCTTTGCAAGGTATGCCTTACATAAATTAATCTTTTATTTAAGTCAATATCCTCCCATTTTAAGGCACATATTTCTCCAATTCTCATTCCTGTATACAAGCATAGTGCAATTCCTATTTCTTTTGTATTCTGTGAGTTCATACAATAGGATTTAATTTTTCTTTTATCGCTTTCAGAAAATACTTTCAAAGAATGAGAGCGAACTCTTGGCAAATTAATCAAATCTAATTTCATTTTTACATCATATTTTTTCTCAGCATATTTTAATATTGATTTTAATACTAATAAAATGTCTTTTAAAAATTTATTAGATATTTGAGAACTTTCTAGTAAAAGCTCACTAAACCTATTAAAATCATATTCTGCAATTTCTTCTAAGCTCAAATCTTCAAATGCTGGTAATAAATATTTTTGAATCTTATACGTGTAATTAAAATAAGTTGATTGCTTAATTTGTTGCTTTTTGAAAATTAAAAAATCTTCTGCAATAGTTTTAAATGTAATTACTCTCTTTTGTAATTTAATAACTTTTTTCATTAATTAACCACCTCTGGCTCAGAATTTTACTATAAATTACTTTAATTTTTCAAAAAGATGAATTATTGAGCTTTTTACTAAACTTTTACTCTTTTTGTACTTTTTCTCCTTTTTTCATAATTTTGTCGTTTTTTATCTAATTTTATCGTATTTTGTCGTTTTGGTTTAATTTACTTTTTGTAACACATTTTTGTTTTTTTCATACTATGTATTATACAAAAGATAAAGAAATTAAAGACATTACTATAAGGGAGGGAAACAATATGCCAGAGAACAGAGGTTGTGGATGTGGATTCATGGATAATGATTGTTTATGGATCATAATTCTTTTAATAATCATATTCTGTTGTTGTGGAAATAACAATGGCAGAGGTTGCGGTTGCTAATTAAATTATAGCAATTAAACTTAAATAAGAGCTAAGCATTTCTTTTGCTTAGCTCTTATTAGTAGAAAAGTGTACCAATAAAGGTACACTTTCATTTTATTTAAATTAAATTTTAGTACATTCCACCCATGTCTGGCATTGCTGTATCATTGTGGTGACATCCGCAGTCTTTTTCTTTCTTTTCTGTAATTATACTTTCTGTTGTTAAAATCATTGATGCTACACTCTCAGCGTTTTGAATTGCAGAACGAGTAACTTTTGTAGGATCTACAATACCTGCCTTTTTCATATCTGTATATTCTTCTTTTGCTGCATCAAATCCAACTCCAACCTTGCTTGCTTTAACTTTTTCTAATATAACAGCACCTTCTAAGCCTGCATTTCTAGCAATTTGTTTTACTGGTTCTTCTAGTGCTTTTAATATAATCTTTGCACCAATTTTTTCTCCTTCTGGAAGTGTTTCTAATAGTTTCTCTACCTCAGGAATTACATTAATATATGCTGTTCCACCACCAGGTAAAATTCCTTCTTCTACTGCTGCTTTTGTTGCAGATAAAGCATCTTCTATTCTAAGTTTCTTTTCTTTCATTTCTATTTCTGTTGCAGCTCCAACTTGAATTACAGCAACTCCACCAGCAAGTTTTGCTAATCTTTCTTGTAATTTTTCTCTATCGTATTCACTTTGAGTTTCTTTTATTTGGTTACGAATTAAATTTACTCTTTCTGTGATTTCTTTTTTATCTCCAGATCCATCTACAATTATTGTATTTTCCTTTGTTACTTTTACTTGTTTTGCTCTTCCTAATTGATCTATTGTAGTATCTTTTAATTCTAATCCTATATCAGATGTAATTACTTCTCCACCTGTTAAGATAGCTATATCTTGTAGCATATCTTTTCTCTTATCTCCAAAGCCTGGTGCTTTAACAGCTACAACATTTAAAATACCTCTTAATTTGTTTAAGATTAATGTAGATAAAGCTTCTCCTTCAAAATCATCAGCAATTATTACAAGCTTTCCACTAGCTTGAGTAATTTGCTCTAATAAAGGTAATATTTCTTGAATATTGCTAATTTTTTTATCTGTAATTAAAATATATGGATTATCCATCACAGTTTCCATTTTTTCTGTATCTGTAACTAAATATGGAGAAACATAACCTTTGTCAAATTCCATACCTTCAACTACAGAAACATCTGTAGAAGATGTTTTAGATTCTTCTATTGTAATAACACCATCTTTAGAAACCTTTTCCATAGCATCTGCAATTAGATTTCCTATTTCTTGGTTATTTGCAGAAATACTTGCTACTCTTGCAATGTCTTCTTTTCCTTCAATTGGAGAGCTATTCTTTTTCAAGTTTTCTACTACAACTTCTGTTGCCTTATCCATACCTCTTTTTATAGCTAAAACATCTCCACCTGCTGCAACATTTTTAACACCTTCTTTTAACATTACTTGTGCTAAAACTGTAGCTGTTGTAGTTCCATCTCCGGCTACATCATTTGTTTTTGTAGAAACTTCTTTTACTAAAGAAGCTCCCATATTTTCAAAACGATCCTCTAGCTCTATTTCTTTTGCTATTGTAACACCATCATTTGTAATAAGAGGTGCTCCAAAATTTTTATCTAAAACAACATTTCTTCCTTTTGGACCTAATGTTACTTTTACAGTATCTGCTAATTTATTAACACCTTCTAATAATCTTTTTCTGGCATCTTCGCCATATATAATTTCTTTTGCCATTGTAATACCTCCTTTAAACTATTCAACTACAGCAAGTATATCAGATTGTTTAACAATTATATATTCTGTTCCATCATATTTAACTTCTGTTCCAGAATATTTTCCTGTTATAACTTTATCTCCTACCTTTACTTGCATTTTCTCTATTTTTCCATTATATTCTTTTCCAGGTCCAACAGCTATAACCTCTGCTATTTGAGGTTTTTCTTGTGCTCCTGATGATAGAATAATTCCACTTTTTGTTGTTTCCTCTGCTTCTACCATTTTTACTACAACTCTGTCTTCTAATGGTTTTATCATTTTAAATTACCTCCTTAAAATAATATTAGCAGTCTTTTTCTTCGACTGCTAATAATTTATACCTTTTTACTTCAATTGTCAATACTAATTTTTAAATTTCACAAAATTTTCACAGTATTTAGCTTATTGCTTACTTTCAAGAATCTTAGCGCCACAGTTTTTACAATAAACATCATCTCTGCTTATTTTACTACCACATCTTTTACAAAGATTTTCCAATTTCTTTGCTATTATTTCTCCGTTTTCATCTACACTAACAGTTATATTTTTTGCCTCTATAAATTCAGGATTCTTACTTGCTTTATACAACTGTAAAAATAAACTCTCAAAATTTTCTTTATTAGCCTTTTGTTTAGTCTCATTAACTTCTTCAAAATTTGTAATTTCAAAATAAGTAATTTTTATTCCTCTCTTTGCAAGCTTTTCATCATAGTCGTTTTGGCTTACTCTAATTTCTAGTTCGTTTGATTTATTTTTTACTAGCTGTATAGATAATTTATATTCTTCTCCAAGCTCATTTATACCTAATTTAATAGAATTTACAACTATTTTTCGTATTTGCTCCATTAACTCTTGTTTAGTATAATGCTCTCTAATTCCAAGAATTGAATTTAAAAACAAAACCGGATTTTCTATAATAAAATTAAATTTTCCATCTCCAACAAATTCTGTTTTTAATGGTACTTTTTGTTTTAAATTCTCATCATAATGGCAATTAGTCCAATCTACGTATTCAATAGGTTTTTTAAAATAAAATTTATTTTCTTTAATTTCCTTTAAATTTATAAAAACTATTGAAAGTGGTAAATCTTTCGTTTTTTCATCATTATATTCACACCACATTTTTAATCGATTTGAATCATCTTTTAAATCAAAATCAATTTCGTAATCTCCAGCTTTATCACATACCGCAATAACTCTACCACTTTCTATTAATATTGCATATTGATTTTTTAATATTCTAACATGCATATGATTATAAATTTCAGTATTAACTCTACGCACCAAAACATCATTATTCAAATCTCTACATTCTAATATTTTAGAATTAGTCTTTTGTATTTTAACAAACTTCATACTGTTCTTCTTGGCTAAAAACTTGCCAATTTTCCTTTCATATAAATTTATTTATTATCAAGTGCTGCTTTTACAAAAGCTTTAAATAATGGAGCTGGTCTATCTGGTCTAGATTTAAATTCTGGGTGAAATTGCCCTGCTATAAAGAAAGGATGATTTACATTTTCTACAATTTCTACTAAGCTACCATCTGGTGAAGTTCCAGAGCAAATTAAGCCAGCTTCTTCTAGTCTTTCTTTATAATCATTATTATACTCAAATCTATGTCTATGTCTTTCTGAAATATTCTCTTCTCCATATATGTTATAAGCTAATGTATCTTTCTTTATTTTACATGGATAAGCACCTAAACGCATTGTTCCACCTTTTTTTGTAATTTGCTTTTGGTCCTCCATTATATGTATTACTGGATTATTTGTATTTTTATCAAACTCTGCTGAATTTGCATCTTTTAAACCTAATACATTTCTAGCAAATTCAACAACTGCCATTTGCATTCCTAAACAAATTCCCAAAAATGGAATTTTATTTTCTCTTGCATATTTAATAGCACATAATTTACCTTCAATTCCTCTTGAACCAAAACCTCCTGGAACTAATATTCCATCATATTCTTTTAAAATATCTGCAACATTTTCTTCGTTTATGGTTTCAGAATCAATAAAACCTATGTCCACCTTTGCAGAATTTGCAAAGCCTCCATGTCTTAAACTTTCTGCGACAGATAAATAAGAATCTTGTAATAGCATATATTTTCCTACTAATGCAATTTTTACTTCTTTATCTAGATTTCTAATTTTATCAAGCATTTCTTCCCAAGCTTCATTATTAGGAGCAATATTATCTAATTTAAGGTGCTTGCACGCAGCAATTGCTAAGCCTTGTTTTTCTAACATTATTGGAACTGCATATAAATTTTCTGCCGTTAAATTTGGAATAACATTTTCTGGACGCACATTACAAAATAGTGCTAATTTGACTCTTATCTCATCTGATATTTCCATTTCACTTCTACAAACTAATATATCTGGTTTTATACCAAAAGATTGCAACTCTTTTACAGAGTGTTGTGTTGGTTTTGATTTTAATTCATTTGAACCTGAAATATATGGTAATAGAGTAACGTGTATATATAAAACATCTTCTCTTGCTTTTTCTAATCCTACTTGACGAATAGCTTCTATAAAAGCTAAACTCTCAATATCTCCAACAGTTCCTCCAAGCTCTGTAATTACAATATCAACATCAGAATTTTCAAAGCTATAAATTTTATCTTTTATCTCATTCGTAACATGTGGAATTACCTGAACTGTTTTTCCCAAATAATCCCCTCTTCTTTCCTTTTCTATTACACTTTGATAAATTTTTCCTGAAGTTATACTACTATTTTTAGTTAAATTTACATCTGTAAATCTTTCGTAATGTCCCAAATCCAAATCTGTTTCAGCTCCATCATCTGTTACAAAAACTTCTCCATGTTCGTAAGGACTCATTGTACCTGGATCAACATTTATATAAGGATCAAACTTTTGATTTACTACTTTGTATCCTCTATTTTTTAATAATCTTCCTAAAGATGATGCTGTTATTCCTTTACCTAAGCCAGATACAACACCTCCAGTTATAAATACATATTTTGTGTTCATTTATTGCTCCTTTCAAACTCTATACTTTTACCAAAAACAAAAAACAGATTAAAAAAAGAGTTTTTTTTTAATCTGTTCAAAATTCTTCCTTTTGATGAATTTAGTTTATCATTTTATTATAAAAAAATCAAGCAATTTTTTATATTTTTTATTTTTCTATTTTAAGTGTTTTTATGAATACTTTCAAAAACAGTTGTATTTTGGTAGGTATTCCCAATCCTTAAAATTATTGCTTATATCTTTCTATCTTAGCTTCTGCAAATCTACTAGCATTTGTTATATTAATTTTGCTTTCTTTCAAATCTATCTGTATTTTTCTTGTTTTTTCTTTTCTTATCTTAACTGATAAAGTATTTTTATATATATCAAATCTTTCAATATCTCTCCATTTAGTAAAACCAATATTTGCTATATTTACTCCTTTATCTGACAATACAATTTCTCCGTCATTTATAAATTCAAAAATTATAATAGCTACTATCATAATTCCTGTTTGGATTATTGTTTCACTTGATTGAATAATAAGTGATAAAAAAAACAAAAATACAGCATAAATTTTTAAAATTATGTTTAAAACATCTAAAATTCCAGATTTTTTTACCTTTAATATGATTTCCTCTTCCATAATTTCCTCTTTCGTAAATTAATTTCTTTGCTTTACAGCTTCATAAATAATAATTCCTGCTGATACAGAAGCATTCAATGATGTTATTTGTCCTTTCATTGGAATTTTTATTAAAATATCTGCATTATCCTTTACAAGTTTGCTCATTCCAAAACCTTCACTACCAATAATTATTGCCAAAGGCCCTTTTAAGTCTTGATTATAATATAGAGTTTTTGCATAGCCATCTGTACCAATAACCCATAGACCTTCCTCTTTCAATTTTCTTATTGTTTCGTTTAGATTATTTACTCTAGCTATTTTCATATAACTTGTTGCACCTGCTGAAACCTTTGAAACGGTGCTATTTACAGTAGCATTTCTTCTCTTTGGAATTATAATTCCATGAACTCCTGCTGTTTCTGCCGTTCTAATAATTGAACCCAAATTATGTGGATCTTCTATTCCATCTAAAATAACAATAAATGGGTCTTCATTTTTGCTTCTTGCCAATTCTAAAATATCTTCTACTTCACAATAATTAAAAGGTGGGACTACTGCAACAACTCCTTGATGGTTTTCTGCCATACTATCTAATTTATTTCTATCAACTTCTACTAGAACTATTTTTAAATCTCTAGCTTTTGCAATAATTTCGTTTATAGAGCCATGCTTTTCTCCACGCTCTACAAAAATTTTATTTATATCCTTATCTGATTTTAAAAGTTCAAGTACAGCATTTCTTCCAGCAATAACATCTTCATATACTTTTTCTTCATTAATTATATTATTTGTTTTTTGATAATTAGTTTTTTTAGAAAAATCTTTTTCTGGTTTTTTAGAATTATTCTTTTTCTTATTAAGGTTTTTTTGTTGTTTTTCTCTGGCAATTCTAGCCCTTCTATTTTGCTTATCTCTGTAGCTTTCTCTCATTTTATTTTCCTCTCTATTAAATTTGTTTTCTATTCTTCATCATTTAATTTAAGCACTGATAAAAATGCTTCCTGTGGTACTTCTACATTTCCTATTTGTCTCATCTTCTTTTTACCACGTTTTTGTTTTTCTAATAGTTTTTTCTTTCTTGTAATATCTCCACCATAGCATTTAGCAAGTACATCTTTTCTCATTGCAGAAATTGTTTCTCTTGCAATTATTTTTCCACCAACTACTGCTTGAATAGGAATTTCAAATAATTGACGTGGTATAACAGTTTTCAATTTTTCTGCCATCTTTCTTCCTCTTGAATATGCACTATCTTTATGTACTATGAAAGATAAAGCATCTACTTGTTCATTATTTATATACAAATCTAATCTTATTAAATCTGCTTTTCTATATTCTTTAAACTCATAATCTACTGATGCATATCCCTTTGTTTTTGATTTTATTGTATCAAAAAAATCATATATTATTTCGTTTAAAGGTAAATCATATTCTACTGTAACACGATTTTCATCTAAATATCGCATGTCTAAATATGTTCCTCTTCTATTTTGGCACACATCCATAACATTTCCAACAAATTCTTTTGGAATCATAATCTCAGCCTTCATTATAGGCTCTTCTATCATTTTTATTTCTGTGGATGCTGGTAAATCTGTTGGATTATAGATATCTAATACTTGTCCATCTGTTTTATGAACTTTGTAAATTACTGATGGAGCTGTTGTAATAAGCCCTAAATCAAATTCTCTTTCTAATCTTTCTATTATTATTTCTAAATGTAGTAGACCTAAAAAGCCACATCTAAATCCAAATCCAAGTGCAGCAGAGCTTTCTGGCTCATACTGAAGTGCCGCATCATTTAATTTTAATTTTTCTAAAGCTTCTTTTAAATTTTCATATTCACTACCGTCTACCGGATACATGCCACAATAAACCATTGAATTTGCTTTTTTATAACCTGGTAAAGCCTCTTTTGCTGGATTATTTTTAAGAGTTATAGTATCTCCGACATGTAAATCTGATACAGTTTTTACACTAGCTGAAATATATCCAACTTCACCAGCTTCTAATCTATCTGTAGGTATATACTCTCCTGCACCAAAATATCCAACTTCTGTAACTGTAAAAACTTTACCTGTTGCCATAAATAAAATCTCATCATTTGGTTTTACAGCTCCATTTTTTATTCTAACATAGCTTAATGCACCCTTATAGTTATCGTAGTAAGAGTCAAAAATTAAAGCTTGTAATGGAGCATTTACATCTCCATTTGGTGCTGGAATATCTGTTACAATTCTTTCTAAAACCTCTTCTACATTTAAACCTGTTTTTGCAGATATGCAAGGTGCGTCCATTGCTGGAATTCCAATTATATCTTCTATTTCATGTTTTACTTCTTCGGGTCTTGCATTTGGTAAGTCTACTTTATTTATTACTGGTACTATTTCCAAATTGTCTTCTAAAGCTAAATATACATTTGCTAAAGTTTGTGCTTCAACGCCTTGAGTACTATCTACTACTAAAATTGCTCCTTCACAAGCAGCTAAACTTCTTGAAACCTCATAGTTAAAATCTACATGCCCTGGAGTATCTATTAAGTTAAATTCATATACATTTCCATCTTTAGCAGTATAGTTCATTTTTACTGCTTGTGATTTAATAGTAATTCCTCTTTCTTTTTCTATATCCATATTGTCTAGCACTTGAGCTTCCATTTCTCTAGAAGATAAAGCACCTGTCATCTCAATAATTCTATCTGCTAGTGTTGATTTACCATGGTCAATATGTGCTATAATACTAAAATT
>CALXZR010000122.1 GCA_944393295.1 uncultured Clostridia bacterium | reverse complement strand
TTTTTGAATACCTATTGAAAAGTGGAGTATTTTCATCTATAATAAATATAGAATGACTTTTCAATAAGTTATTCGACCTGTGATGTAGTGGTTTAGTTTGGCGACTGACACTACATCTTTTATTTTTCTTTTTTGGTTATAGTTACCTTGCCTTTTTGATATTCAACATCAAGTTCATCATTTTTTTTAAATCCTGTGGCTTTTATTCCTTTAGTATTTAATGCTATTCTATAACCTTTGACATAAGAATTTCCATTTTTGTCTTTATCTTTAATCTCTTGTAATTTAGCCATTTTCAACTCCTTTCTTACTCTACATATATTATATCACGTGTGCTACGTAAAAGCAATACTTTTTACAAAAATTTTTAAATTTTTTGAGAGGATACGGCATATTTACATAATCGACTAAAAACGTTGATATATATAGGGTTATCGCACATCTATATCGACCCACTAATAACGCTACAATAGAGTAAACACTCAAATTCTAAAAGTGGGGTTTTAACATTCAAAAAAGGTTTTAAATCCACAAATAATAATCAAAAATTTTAAAATTTTATTGATATATCAATATTTTAATCAAATTATATAAATGTGTGCGTCTGGTGGTTAGTATTGTTATATTAGATTTAATTTATTAAATAGTTGTAAAGTAATGTATTTAATAACTAAAATTTTTAAGTTTTGGTTTTGTATTGATATAAAAGGATTTTGAGATTATAGTATAGTTTTTTAGAATAGTTAAAAGATGTTTGGTAGAAGTGTTAAACTACCACAAAAGAGAAAAAAAATAGATTTTTATTATAAAAGTACGAAATAATATTATTATACAGCTTAATCAAAATATAACATTCTTTGAGAAATAAAATGAGTACATTATAAAAAATGCTAGTTTAAATAATGTTATATTTTTGTTTTATTTACGTTTAGTTTGATATAACAATAAAAAATATAGACAAGTATATATATTTACCTTGTCTAATACTTTTTATTGTTATAACAACGATTTTTTATATCATAGGCAAGAAGACAAGTTTTTTAGATTTCTTTAATTTAAAACATTTGTGATATATATTACTACTTTATACTTTTAAAATTATCTTGTCTACTTGTCCTAACATATAAAAATCCTTATCTTATAACATTTTTTGCTAGACAGGATTATTTTCAACTCCTGTCTACTCATAATCCTCAATTTTAATATGGTTGTCTTCCATAATTTGCATAATGTCTCTTTGATTAAATATATAATAAGTCTTTTTTCCAGAAAATTCTTTTGTAGTATCTTCTGCATACTCTCTTTTTTTCTCAAATCCATACCATTGAGTTAATTTTTTCCCTAATGATGAGCTTCCTTTAATCCAGTTTAACTCATCTTTTGTCGATAAATACTTATATAAAGCTAATAATTCTACACCAAACTTTTCATTATTTAGTTTTTTTATAACTGCATTGATATTATCAAAGTATGAATATAGATAATATAATAATTGTAATTTAGGTTCGTTTTCTATGTTTCTTTTAAATTTTTCATTACTTAATTTTTTTGCATATTTTAAAAGGTTATCTGTTACATTTGTGTTTTCGTTTTCTGTATCAATAATTTTGGCTATGCACAAAAGAGGATTCCATAAATCGTCTTCTCTTAAAGTGTATCCTTTAAAACCAACTTCTGCTTTATCATATATTTCTTTTATTTTAGGTGCATATATCAAGCCAAAAATATATAAATCATCTACTAATTTATTAAGTTCCATTTTTGTATCTTTATCTTCTCTAAATTTAGGTACTGTTATATTTTTTACTTTTTTTGTTGTATATTTTATTACTCTTTCAAACAATACGTCATCAATATTACTAATACCACCCATAATTTTAGGAGAAAATGACCTAAATTTTCTTATTTGATTACTTTGTCCTACACATCTTGGTACAACACCGTCAATATTAAATCCTTGATTTAATATCTTTATAATTTCTTGTTTATCTTCTCCATACATTTTTTCAAATTCATCAAGAATTATTGTACTTCCGTCATTATCAATTTGTCTAAATATATTGGCAGGATTAACATTTGAACAAAACATAGGATTAAAACATAATTTGCTCATTATTTTCATAATAGTTGATTTTCCTGTTCCTTTTTCCCCATTTATCCACAAGTAAGGTATTACTTGAAATAATATATATATGTACGTCATCATAATATAACTAACTATTACATCAAAAAATTCATCTGATACAACTACATATTTTTTAAATAATTGTTTTATACTACTATATAGAACATTTGCTTTTACAGTCTTTCCATTTACATATTCTGCAAAGGCTTTTAAACAGAAATTACTATCTATATTTTCTTCGTGCGTTGGAATTATACTGAAATTCCTTATTTTATTTATCTCATATATTTTCTTGTTAGCCATACCTACATACGTTATTTCGTTTCCTATTTCATCAAAATCTTTAATACCATAAATCATTCCCAAATTTTCTCTATAATCAATGGCTGGAAATATTTTATCAACTATATTACTTGTTTCTGCTCTTTTTAAGATTTCCATTTGATAATTTTCTTCTTGTCTTTGCTTTTCTATTATTTCATAACTATTTTTACAATATTCTATAAATTCTTGTTTACTATTTTTATCAAAAGAAAAATGCTCTGATATTTCTTTCATAATATTTATAATGTCATCTTTTAGTAAATCTTTATTATTTTGTATTAATGATTGCGTATAATTTTTAGCGATATTAAGGTTATTATTTATTTCGTCTGATACTTCTAATTTTTCTATTTCTTTTTTGTATTGAATTAATGTATTATTTTTCTCCATATTATTTATCCTCCAAATATTCTTTTCTAAATTCTTCAATTAAAATGTCTAGTGTTTTTGATTTCCACAATATCATTGTTCCTCTATAATGCGAATACTCACTTTGAAAATTTTTTCCTTCAAAATATTCATCATCTAAACCTGCATTAATAGTCCACTTTCCTTTTTCATCTTTATGCTGAAACCCTAACTCTTCTAACTTTAAGTTTACATCTTTTGATTTGATTTGAGGACTAACCATTAATTTTAATATATTTGTAAGTTTAGTTACATTAAATTTCTTTTCATAGTTTCTTGCACGATTATTTTCATATTCTTCTGCACCATAATCTTTATCCATTTCTAGTTTCCTCCTTATAAATTTTTTCTTTATTCAAATTTCTTGTTTTGTTTCTCTTTGTATTTCTTTCTTTTCGCTTATTTTCGATAAATTGTGGATTTTCTAGTAAGAATTTTTCAATTAATTCTTTTACTTCCATTTTGTATTTTGCATAACCTTTGTCTGTAACAATAGGATTATTTGTTGAAAGGCATATTGAAATTGCATATCTACCATATAATTTTCCTTTATCTGTTAGAATAATCCTTTCATTTTCTCTTTTACAAATTCCTATTTCCTCTAATACATCTGTTACTTCTGCTCCTGTAATTGACTTTCCTTTAAAAATAACTAGCTTTCCTATTTCTGTTACTTTAAGAAATTCTATATATTCTTCACTAGTCAATTTCTTCCAACCATTTTGTTTAATTGTAGTATTCACTATTGTTTCTATTTGCTCTCTTATATTTTCCATATTTACCTTTCCTTTCTTTTATTTGCTTTAAAGAAAGAAATGTGCTAAAATTAATTTGGAGATTAAAGTAAGCACATAGCTTTCTTTTTGAATTAAGCATTGATATTTGATTATCTTTGCTTTTTTCTTTTATTCAAACAAATTTCCACTTGAATTATGTAATATTTCTTGAAATTTTGTAGTTTCTATACACCACCCTCCAAAATTAATTCCATATCGCTGACAAAATTCTGTAGCTTTATTAAGATTTACAGAATAATTTTCTGCAATTTGTTTTGCGTATAATAATTTGGGAAGTTGATTTTTATTAGTACAAAATTCTTTTAATAAATCTCTTATCTCTATTAATAACTTATTTGCCATATCGACCTCCTTTTGTTTTAATCAAGCTTGACTATGCCTTAATTTTAGCACGTTTTTGAACGCAAAATAAGAGTGGAATTTCGTACTGAAATCCCACCCTTGACAATAACTAATATTAATATTAAAGAACTTCAAATTTAGAATAAAAAATTGATTCACTTCCAAAATCTTTTTTTACTGTGTTTAAAACTG
>CALXZR010000121.1 GCA_944393295.1 uncultured Clostridia bacterium | reverse complement strand
TGGTCGAGAACAACGACCATTAAAGAAAAGGGTTGCCTAGAAATAGGTGGAAACTTAAAAACAACATCTTTAAAAAAAGCACTAATTAAATTAGTGCTTCGTGTGAACGAAGTTCACATTTGTTCTTAATAAATAATTCTTTTTTATAAAATCTTGTTTTAGATAAAACGATATGATATAATCAAAAAAAATTAAAAAAGAATTTGTTGAAAGGATGTAAAGGGGGAAATAAATTGCTCGAAAATACAATATTTAGTTTATTAGCTTTCTCCTTATTTATTATTATATTTTTTAAAATTATAAAAAGGGATGATACAAATTATATAATATTATTAATATTACAAGGATTTGGGATAGCAATTAGTTTTTTTGAAATAAAGTTAGGAATAGAAGCAAATTTATTTTTTAAAATTTTTAAATATACATTGGCTATTATTTTACCAATACTTATCATTTTTTTAGAATGGAAAGATATAAATTTTTCAGAAATATTAAGTATATGTATTGCTAAATTTTTATTTTTTATTGGAGATACTAAAGGAGCAAAATCAATACTAAGTAAAATGGTAGAAAAATATCCAGATAGTTACTATGGACATAAATTATTGGCAATTATTTATGAAAAAGAAGGTGGAATGAGAAAAGCTATAGATGAGTATGTTACCGCTATAGATATAAAGAAAAATGATTATAATTCATATTATAAAATATCTGAGTTATTAAGAGATTTAGGAAAAAAAGACGAAGCGATTGAAATGCTAGAAAAGCTAGTAAGAAATAAACCAGATATGTATGAAGCCTCTTGTCTACTTGGAGATTTACTTTGTGAACAAGATAGATTTAAAGAAGCTGCGAATGTTTATGAAAATGCTTTAAAATTTAGACCAGCTGATTTTGAACTATATTATAATTTAGGAATTGTATATACTCGTTTAAATGATTTTCAAATGGCAAAAGATATGTATGAAAGAGCAGCTTCAATAAACCATAAATTGTGGGGAGCTAAGTATAATTTAGGTCAATTAGCTTTAATAGAAAAAGAATATAATTTAGCAGAGCAATATTTTAAAGAAAGTTTATACGATAAAGATTTAGAAGCAATGTCTTATTATCAATTAGCAAGAATCTATGCTCGCAGAGGAGAAAAAGATAAGGCTTTGGAATTTTTAAATAAATCAATTGAATTAGATCATAGACTTTTACAGAAAGCTTCTAAAGAAAAGGTATTTAAAGAGATAAGAGAACTAATAACTGTTTCTGTAAAAATGGATGATCAGCAAGATAGAGATAGAGCAAAAGAAATAAAAGAAGAAGTAGAAGAGTTGGAAGAATCACATATATTAATTACACAAGAAAGAGCAGCACAAGAGTATTTAGAAGAAACGAATTCTTTAATAGAAGATATAAGTGAAAATACAACAAAGCAAAAAACTATAGAAAGAGTGAGCTACATAATAAATCAAGAAAGATTAAAAAAGCTTAAAGAAAAAGATGAATATGAAGAAATGATAAATGCAATAGATCAAGATGGAATAGAAAGAACTAAACAAGAAGATGATGAGACTCAAAACTAAGGCAGAATATTTTATTACAAAAGAAAATATAATATAAATATAAAGATACAGAAAGGAATAGTGAGGAAAGTGGAAAAATCAATAGCCGTTGTAGGTGGAGACCTACGAATTGTTAAATTAGTTGAAATGTTAGTAAAGGATGGATATACGGTTTATACGTATGGCTTAGAGATGTCTGAGGATTTATTAAAATTAGAAAAGGTAGAGATATGTCCAACTGTGCATGAAGCTATAAAAGATTCAAAAGTTGTAGTAGGACCAATACCTTTATCTAGTGATAGAAAAAATTTATCAATGCCTTTTAGTAACATAAAATTAAATGTGGAAGATTTTATTTCTTGTTTAGCTGGAAAAACTTTAATTGCAGGTAATATTGTGGAGGATGTAAAAAAGAAGCTAGAAGGTTCTAATATTCCATATATTGATTTATTGAAAAGAGAGGAATTTACAGTTTTAAATACTATTGCAACAGCAGAAGGAACTATTCAAATTGCTATGGAAGAAACTCAAAAAACTCTACATGGTAGTAAAGTTTTAATAATGGGATTTGGTAGAATAGGTAAAGTTTTAGCAAAAATGTTAGATGGAATAGGTGCAAAAGTATATTGTGAAGCAAGAAAAAATGAAGATATTGCTTGGATAAAAGCTTATGGCTATGAACCAATACATTTAAATCATTTGAATGAGCATTTAGGAGAATTTGACATAATTATTAGCACAATACCATTTCAAGTACTAGATAAAGAACGCTTAGGACTAGTTAGAAAGGATGTTGTAATTATAGACTTAGCATCTAATCCAGGAGGAGTTGATAGGAAAGTTGCTAAAGAAAAAGATTTGAAGTTGATATGGGCACTTTCTTTACCTGGAAAAGTAGCACCATTAACTTCTGCTTTATATATAAAAGAAACTTTATACCATGTTTTAAAGGAATTACAATAAAATTTAGAATAATAAACAAAATAATAATTACAAAATTGGAGGAACAAAAATGAGTATCATTCATGCAATTATATTAGGTATTGTACAAGGACTTACAGAATTTTTACCAGTATCTAGTTCAGGACATTTAAATGTATTTCCATGGCTATTTGGTTGGGAACAAATGCCAGAGTCTTTTGATGTAGCTTTACATTTAGGAACATTGCTTGCTATTGCAATTTTCTTTTTTAAAGATTGGATAGCTTTATTAGTTGGTGGATATAAGAAGGTTGTAAAAAAGGAAAATACAACAGAAGGCAGAATGTTTTGGTACTTAGTTGCAGCAACTATTCCAGCAGGTATACTAAGTTTAATATTAGATAAAATAAGTTCGGCTATTGTTGGAGACGATTTGAATGTCCAGATGGCAGTTATAGCAGTTGCATTAATTGTTATGGGTATTATCTTATACATAGCAGATAAAAAGTCAAAGTCAGAAGTTAAGTATGAAGATATTTCACTAAAGCAATCTATTTTAGTAGGTATTTCACAGGCAATAGCAGCAGCCTTTCCAGGAGTCTCTCGTTCAGGAATAACTATGACTGTTGCAAGAATGTTAAAAATTGACAGAGAAAGTGCAGCAAAATTTTCTTTTATGTTAGCAGCACCGATAACAGCTGCAGCTGTTTTAGTAGATTTAAGTGTTTTTACATTTGATTTGGCTTTTGTACTTGGTGTATTATCTAGTTTTTTAGTAGGTGTATTTGTAATTAAATTTTTACTAGAATATTTAAGAAAAGGCAGTTTTAAAGTATTTGCAATTTATAGAATTATCTTTGGATTATTAATATTTGCATGTATATTATTTAGATAATAATTTTATATAGAATATTTAAATTAAATATAATAAATGTATAAAATATGTATAATAAAATGGGAGAAAATAAAATGGCAGAAATATTAGATGGAAAAGCACTAGCAAAAAAGATAAGAAAAGAGTTGAAAGTTGAGGTAGAAAATTTAAGAAAAAAAGGAATAATACCAAAGCTAGCTGTTATAATGGTAGGAGACAATAGTGCATCACAAGTTTATGTAAGAAATAAATCAAAAGCTTGTCTAAAAGCTGGAATTGAATTTGAAGAGTTTTTATTTGAAGAAAATACTTCAGAAGAGAAATTGTTAGATACTATAGAAATGTTAAATAACGATGATAAGGTGCATGGAATATTACTTCAAAGTCCAGTACCTAAGCATATAAATATTCAAAAAGCTTTTGAAAAAATTTTACCAAAAAAAGATGTTGATGGTTTCAATGCAGTAAATGTTGGTAAATTATCAATAGGTCAAGATGCTTTTATTTCATGTACGCCATTTGGGATTATAAAAATATTAGAGGAATATAATATTGAAACAGAAGGAAAAAACGCTGTAATATTAGGTAGAAGTAATATTGTTGGAAAACCTATGATTCAATGCATGTTAAATAAAAATGCTACTGTTACAGTTTGCCATTCTAAAACTAAAAATATTGGTGAAATTATAAAAAATGCAGATATTTTAATTGCAGCTATTGGAAAACCTAAATTTGTAACAGAAAATATGGTAAAAGATGGAGCTGTTGTAATAGATGTTGGCATTAACAGATTAGAAGATGGTTCTTTATGTGGAGATGTAGATTTTGAAAATGTTAGTAAAAAAGCAAGCTTTATTACACCAGTTCCAGGAGGAGTAGGACCAATGACAATTGCTATGTTAATATATAATGTTGTAAAAGCTGCAAAAAGTATTGAAGAATAATTAAAAATTAAATATCGGGGGCATTAAGCTTAAAGCTTTGTGCTCTTTTTTTGTATTAAAAAATTTTATTTGAAGAAATTCGACTGCCAAATAATTTAAACAATTATAAAGAAGGGAGAAAATATGCAGGAATATAATATTTGGTTTTCAAGATTAAAATTAGAAAATAAACTGAAATTAAAATTATTAGAAAGATTTAAATCAGTAGAAGAAATTTTTAAATTAACAGATAAAAACCTAAAAAATATAAATTTAAAGGATAATATAATAAGTGAATTATTAAACGAAAATTATAAGAAAAATTTAGAAAAAGAAGAATTATATATGAATAAAAATAAAATACAAATAGTAAATTGTAAAGAAGAAGCTTATCCATCAAATCTAAAAAAGATTTATGATAAACCAGCTATAATTTATATTAGAGGAAAAAAAGAGCTATTACAAGAAAGTAATATTGCAATTATAGGAACAAGAAAGCCTACTGAATATGGAAAAAAAGTGGCAATATCTATTTCAAAAGACTTATCTGACAGAAATATTTGTGTTGTAAGTGGATTAGCCATTCGGTATAGATAGCTATGCGCATATAGGAGCTTTAAAAGGTAATTCTAAAAAAACTATTGCTGTACTTGGAAATGGACTAAGAATAGAAGATTTATATCCAAAAGAAAATTATAAGCTTTTTGAACAGATATTAGAAAATAATGGTTGTATTATATCAGAATATAGAATTGGTGAGAAAGCGGAAAAATGGCATTTTCCTGCAAGAAATAGAATTATAAGTGCTTTAAGTCAAAAAGTATTAGTAGTAGAAGCGGCTTTAAATAGTGGTAGTTTTATAACAGTGGATTTTGCATTAGAACAAGGAAAAGATGTATATGCTGTGCCAGGAGGAATATATTCAGAAAAGTCAGTTGGATGCAATGAACTAATAAAAGAAGGTGCTGGGGTTTTACTAAATACATCAGATATAATATTTTGAAATCACAGTACAAATTTCTTAAAAAAGCTTTATATTTTAAAAATTTATGATATAATACCATTGTATATTTAAAATTTGCCATAAGGAGGAAATATGGATACAAATGGAAAAGACGGCGAAACAAGAAGATATAAGACAAATTCTAGTAATAGTAAAAAAGCCAAAAAACAAGTAAATAAAGAAGAAACCAAAGTAATAGGAACAGATAAAGTAAAAAATTCTAAGAATGCGAAAAACACAAAAAATTCTAAGAAAGATAAAAATGGAAAGAAAAAATTTAAATATAGACATCCAAGAATAGCAACTTGCATAAAAATATTTCTAATTGTATTAATGTTGCTTATAATTATAGGTGGAGGAATTTTAGCAGGAACATTTTTCGGATTATTTGGAGATGAATTAAAAATTACAGAGGATGAGCTAGTTATTAAAGCAGAAAATTCTGTAGTATATGATAAAGATGGAAATGAAATAGCATCTTTAAGTAGTGGCGAAAAGAGAAAAGTTGTAAGTTTATCTGAAATGGCAGATTATTTACCAAAAGCCTATGTTGCAATAGAAGATGAAAGATTTTATGAGCATTCAGGTGTAGATATAATGAGAACAGGATATGCCACAGTAACCTACATAATTCATGGAGGAAATTCATCTTTTGGTGGTAGTACAATAACTCAACAGCTAATAAAAAATATTACTCAAGAAAAAGATAACAAAGCTTTAGCTGGTGTAATTAGAAAAGTAAAAGAAATGGCAAAAGCTATACAAGTTGAGCATATATTATCTAAAAGTCAAATATTAGAATTATATTTAAATACTATTTATATAGGTGGAAATGATATAAATGGTGTAGCTTTGGGTGCAATATATTATTTTGATAAAGATGTTAAAGATTTAAGTTTAGCAGAATGTGCTTTTATGGCTGGTATAAATAATGCTCCAGGTTCATATAAACCATTTGCTGAATTTGAAAATGACGAAGAAAAAGAAAAAATGGACACCAAGATAAAAAATAGAACAAAAACTGTTTTAGCAAAAATGAAAGAGCTTGGATATATAACAGATGAAAACGAATATAATCAAGCAGTAGCAGAAGTAGACAATGGTTTAAGCTTTAAACAAGGAGAAGGTGCTAAAACAACTGTTGATGTTTCATATCATACAGAAGCCGCTATAGCGCAAATAAAAGAGCAATTAATGGAAGAAAAAGGCATGTCAGAAGACCTAGCAGAAGTATATTTATATAGTGGTGGTTTAAAAATTTATACAACTCAAGACTCAAACATTCAAAATAAAGTAGAAGAGGTAGTAACAAGTTCTGCTTATAAAAAACAATCTCCAAGTAAAACACAAAATGCAATGGCAACAATGACTGTTGTAGATCATACAACTGGTCAAGTAGTAGCATGTGGTGCAGGTACACAAGATGAACTTAAGAAAACAAAACTAGGTTACTTTAATTGGCCAAAGAGCTTAAAGAAGCAAACAGGTTCTTCAATGAAACCAATATCTGTTATAGCTCCAGGACTAGAATCTGGAACAATTACAGCTTCTACAACTTTTTATGATGGACCAACTGAATTTGGTGGAGGATATAGTCCAAAAGAATGGTATACAGGATACAAAGGTTTAATGACTATGCGTCAAGCAATAGAAATTTCCGCAAATATACCACATGTTAAAGCTCTATCTCTTATTGGAGTAGATAAAGCTATAGAATTTTGTGAAAAAGTAGGAATTACAGGTTTAGGAGATGAAGGATTAAGTTTAGCTTTAGGTGGATTAGATGAAGGTGCTTCATCACTTCAAATGGCAATGGCTTATGCTGCAATTGCTAATGATGGTCTTTATATAGAACCAACTTTCTATACTAAGGTTGAAGATAATAAAGGAAATGTTGTATTAGAAGCAAAACAAGAAACAGAGCAAGTAATGTCAAAAGAAAATGCTTTTATAGAAAAGAGCATTTTAACAGCACCTGTTACAGGGGCAAATGGTACAGCAACATATTGTAAAATTTCTGGAATGGATGTTGCAGCAAAGACAGGTACAACAAATGAGGATTATGATAGATGGTTATGTGGTTTCACTCCATATTATACAGCAGCTGTTTGGTATGGATACGAATATAGTGAAAAAGTTGTATTTAGTGGAAACCCAGCAGGAAAAATTTGGGATGAAGTAATGACAGATATTCACAAAGATTTAGAAGGCAAAAAATTTGAGCAACCAGAAAATATTGTGGTAGCTGCTATATGTAGAAAAACAGGAAAAGTAGCAACTGGAGATTGCTCAGATACTTACCCAGAAATGTTTGTAAAAGGAAGTGTTCCATCAAAATGTGAAGGACATACAAAATTAAAGATTTGTAAGGCAACAAATTTAATTGCAAATGAATATTGTCCAGATACAGAGGAAAGAACATATTCAAACTTACCACCAGAAGAGAAAAATGGAAAATGGTCAACAAGTTATGGAAGTGATTATAATATTCCAACAGGAACTTGCACACAGCATAATGCTGATACTAATAAGCAACCAGAAACACCGCCTGAAAATCCAACTCAAGATCCAAATGCTAATACAATTCCAGAAACTCCTGTACAACATGAGCATACTTGGGTAGAAGATAGTTCTCAAAGCAAAGCAGCTACTTGTGGAGAGGATGGATATACTTTCTATAAATGTAGTGGATGTAGTGAGACTAAAAAGGAAACTATTAAAGCAACAGGAAAACATCAATATACTGGTTGGACAATAACCAAAGAAGCTACAGAAACAGAAGAAGGAGAAAAGGAAAGAACTTGTGTTGTTTGTAAACATGTAGATAAACAAACAATAGAAAGGAAAAAGCCTTCTAATAATACTACAAATACAGAAAATGTAGTAAACCAAACTTAAATTAATAAAGTTTCGATATACCGAGTTTATTCGGTATATCGAATTATAAAGGAGAATAAAATTGAAAATATATTTTTATGATACTTTAAGTAAGCAAAAAAAAGAATTTGAACCATTAAAAGGGAAAGAAGTTAGAATGTATACTTGTGGACCTACGGTATATTATTTTGCACATATAGGAAATTTAAGAGCATATCTATTTATGGATACTTTAAGAAGGGTTTTAAAATATAATGGATATACTTTAAAACATGTAATGAATATTACTGATGTTGGACATTTAGTTTCTGATGCCGACGAAGGCGAAGATAAAATGATGAAAGCAGCTAGAAGAGAAAATAAAGATCCTTTTGAAATAGCAGAATTCTATATGAATGCTTTTTTAAAGGATATGGATAAACTAAATATTGATAAACCTGAAATTATAGCTCGTGCAACAGAACATATTGATGTTATGGAGGAATATGTAAAAAAAATAATAGAAAATGGATATACATATCAAACAGAAGACACAATATATTTTGATACATCTAAATTAGATAATTACGGAATTCTTTCAGGAAAAAAAGTAGAAGATCAAAAAGCAGGAGCAAGAGTAAATTTTGATAGTAACAAAAAAAATATTTCAGATTTTGCTTTATGGATTAAAGCACCAGAAAATCATATTATGAAATGGGATTCATTTTTTGGAAAATGCTATCCAGGATGGCATTTAGAGTGCTCTGCGATGGGATATAAATATTTAGGAGAAGAATTTGATATTCACACAGGAGGAGCAGATCATATTCCAATTCATCATGAAAATGAAATTGCTCAAGCTCAAGGTTTTTGTGGGAAAATTCCAGCAAGATTTTGGATGCATGTTAATTTTCTAACTGTTGATGATGGAAAAATGTCAAAGAGTCTAAATAATTTATATACTTTAGAAGATTTAAAAGAAAAGGGTTTTGAGCCTTTAAGCTATAGAATGTTTAATTTTACTTCTAATTATAGAAATAAATTAAACTTTACTTGGGAAGCTATGGAATCTGCAAAAATAGCTTTAAATAGATTAAGAGAAGGTTATTTAAAACATTGTGAAGGTACTGCTAAAGTTGATGAAGAAGAAATAAAGAACTTAGAAAAAAGATTTAACGAAGCAATAAATGATGATTTAAATATGCCTGTTGCTATGAGTGTTGTATGGGATATAATAAAAAATCCAAACAAATCTAAAGATTATCAAAATTTATTGTTAAAATTTGATGAGGTTTTAGGATTAGATTTAAAGAACTATAAAAGGAAAGAAAGCAAAATCCCAGAAGAGGATTTGAAGCTTGTAGAAGAAAGAAATATAGCTAGAAAAAATAAAAATTGGGAAGAATCAGATAGAATTCGTGATATTTTAATGTCAAAAGGTTATACTGTTAAAGATGGAAAAGAAGGTACTTTGATAGAAAAGTAATTTTGGAGGAAGAAGGATAAAATGAAATTATTAGAAGAAAAGGATAAGGCAAGATACAAAGAATTTCTAGAAAAACACGAAAGATGTAATTTTCAACAATCTCTTGAATGGGGAAATGTAAAAACAAATTGGATAAAAGAAGTAATATTATCAGAAGATGAAAATGGTAAAATAAGAGGTTCTCTATGTGTATGGATTAGAAAAATACCAATATTTGGAAATATTATGTATTCTGCAAGAGGTCCTGTTTGTGATATTCACAATGAAGAAATTCTGCAAGATATAGTAGAAGGTGCTAATATTTTAGCAAAAAAATACAATAGCTTTGTACTTAGAATAGAACCAGACATTAAAAAAGATGATATTTTATTTAGAGATATAATATCTAAATTAGGATTTGAAATAAAAGATGATAGTAAGGATTTTAAAGATGAAATCCAACCTAGATTTGTTTTTAGATTAGATATAAAGAATAAAACTGAGGATGAAGTTTTTGCAAATTTTCATTCAAAAACAAGATATAATATTCGTTTAGCAATTAAAAAAGGAGTAGAAATAAGAGAAGGAACAAGAGAGGATTTAAAAGATTTCCACAATATTATGGTAGAAACTGGAAAACGTGATAATTTTATTATCCGTTCTTTATCTTATTTTGAAAAGATGTATGATGAATTAGTTCCAAAAGGTCATATGAAATTACTCATGGCTTACCATGAAGGAAAACCCATAGCAGGAATTATACCAATTATTTATGGAAATAAAGTATGGTATTTATACGGAGCTAGTAGCAATAGTCATAGAAATTTAATGCCAAATTATTTGCTTCAATGGACAATGATTAAGCAGGCAATCGAAAGAAAAAGCGATATATATGATTTTCGCGGAGTTTCTGGAGTAGTTGATGAAAATCACCCACAATATGGATTATATCGTTTTAAAAAAGGGTTTGGTGCTGAATTTACAGAATTTATAGGAGAAATCTATATTCCATATAAACCTATGGTGTATAAAATGTATAAATTTGCGGAAAAAACTTTTAGAACTTTAAGAACAATAAAAAAGAAAATTTTAGGAAAATAATTTATGAAAAAATTAGAAATAAGTAGAAAAGACTTAAAAAGTAATATTGCACTTATTGTAAAAAAAGCCAATAGTTATGGAAGAAATGATGAAGGAAAAAGAGTAAAAGTTATAGGAGTAGTTAAAGCAAATGGAATGGGACTTCGGTTTAGTAGAATATTCAAAGATGCTATTAAACAATGGAGTTACAATGCTTGCTGTAGCAAATGTAGAAGAAGCAGAAGATTTAAGACAAGCAGGTATACAGGAAAAAATTTTAATGCTTACTCCAACTAGAAATAAAAATGAAATAAAAAGCTTAATACAAAACCACATTATTCTTACTATTGGAAATATAGAAGAATTAAATATAGCTAGAGAAATTGCTAAAAAGTATGACGAAAAAATAGAAGCTCAATTAAAAATTGATACAGGCTTTGGAAGATATGGATTTTTATATAGTCAAATAGAAGATATATTAGAAGTTTTTAAGCTAAATAAAATTATTTATATATCTGGAATGTACACACATTTTTCAAAGCCTATTGATGAAAAATGGACAAAAAAGCAGTTTGATAGATTTTTAGATGTAGTAGAGCAAGTAAAAAAAGCTGGATATAATCCAGGAATGCTACATGCTTGCGAAAGTACAGCTTTTTTAAAATATAGATATATGTATTTAAATGCTGTAAGAATTGGATCTGCTTTTCAAGGAAGAACTTTAATAAAAGGTACTGGATTAAAAAAAATAGGAATATTTAAAACTTATATTTCAGAAATAAAAAATGTTCCAAAAGGATATAATATAAGTTATAGTAATGAGTTTAAAACAAAGAAAAATTCAAGAATTGCCATAGTACCAGTTGGATATATGGATGGTCTTAATAAAAAAAATCTAAGAGATAGTTTTTCTTTTAAAGATAATGTAATAGCGTCTTTAATGGAAATAAAGAAAATCTTTAAAGATAATAGAATAAAAGCAACTATTAATGGAAAACAGTATTCTATTATAGGTAGATTAGGAATGTATCATGCAATTATAGATATTACAGGTTCAGATATAAAAGAAAATGAAGAAGTTATATTAGATATTACACCACTACAAACAAATGAAAATATAAAAAGGGAGTATATTTAAATGGAAGAGAAGAAATCAATTGACTTTTTTAAAAGAATAAAATATGCAATATTTAAAGTTGAAAAATACAGTGAATTCTTAGAAGAAAAACCAAATATTGCTATAAAGTATATGTTGCAACTGTTATTAATAGTTTCTCTTATATTAACTATTATTTCTACTATAAGTTTTGTAAACCTTTCAAAAAAAGGTGAAGATTTTATAAAAAATAATTTAGCAGATTTTACTTTTGAAAACAATAAATTATATTTTTCAGAGATACAAGAAGCCTATGATGAAACTGAAGATGTTTATTTTGTGGCAAATACTACAGAAATTTCTAGTGATCTATTAGAAGAATATAAAAATAAAGCTTATGATGCTGAATATGCAATAATTTTATTAGAAGATAAATTTTTATTCTATACTGGGAATACTATGAATGAATTTAACTATGAAACACTTAATCAAAGTATCAATTTGCAAACTTTAAATAAGGTTGAATTGGTAGAATTAATTGATAATAACGGAATAACTAAAATGGCTATTTCAATATTTGGCGTTACAGGTTTGAGTTTATATTTTGCAGAAATTTTATCAATTGCAATGAATGTAATTTTACTATATATATTTGGATATATAATGTGTAAAATTGTTTCAGTCCCACTAAATAATAATTCTATATTTAATATATCTATATATTCAATTACATTATCAGTTATTCTTAGCTTAATATATAATATTGTATATCATTATACAAAGTTTGAAATTCAATATTTTGACACAATGTATTTAATAATAGCCTATATTTATATAATTGCTGCAATTTTTATAATAAAATCAGATTTGTTAAAACAAAAAGTTGAAGTTCAAAAAATAATAGAAGTTCAAAAAGAAGTAGCAAAAGATATACAAGAAGAAAAGGAAAAAGAAAAAGAGAAAAAACAAGAAGAAGAAAAAGACAGAAAGGAAAAAAAAGACGAGGAAGAAAAGAAACCAGATAATACTGAACCAGACGGTTCTGAAATTTAATTTATAAAAAAGTAAAAGGAGTATTTAAAAAAAATGGACGAAACAAATAAAAAACAAGAAGATAATAAAAATAATAAAAAAAATAATAAGCTTCCACTTTGGCAAGTACTTGTGTTTGCAATTCTAATAGTAGGAATTGTAATAGCAGCTTTTTTTATAATTTATGAATATAGAAATGAAGATAATGAAAAAGAATTGGCGTATACAGAATTAATAGAGTCAATTAATAAAAATGAAGTAGAAAAAATAAAAATGACGACAGGAAGTAATTCTATAACAGTTACTTTAAAAGGAGAAGGTGAAGAAAAAGATAGGCAAAAAACTGTTTTAGTACCAAGTCTTCAAGCTTTTGTAGAACTAGTTCAAGAAAAAGTTGATAAAGAAGGATTACAAATAGAATTATTACAAGAGTCAGTAAATCCTGCTTTAAGAATAGCAGATACATTATTTTCTATGCTACCAACAATATTATTAATTGCTTTAATTGTAATGATGTTTAAAATGCAAGGTTTAGGCGGAGACAATGGAAAAGTATATGGTGGAGAGGAAAACAGAAAAACAGATGTAAGATTTGAAGATGTAGCAGGTCTTGATGAAGAAAAAAGTGAATTAATAGAGATTGTAGATTTCTTAAAAAAACCAAAAGCTTATTTAGATATGGGAGCTAAAATTCCAAAAGGAATTCTTTTATATGGCAAGCCTGGAACTGGAAAAACATTAATAGCAAAAGCTATTGCAGGTGAAGCTGGAGTGCCTTTTATTTCTATGAGTGGTTCTGAATTTATAGAAATGTTTGCAGGTCTTGGAGCTTCAAGAGTTAGAAAATTATTTGAAAAAGCTAAAAAAATGGCTCCTTGTATTATATTTATAGATGAAATAGATGCAATTGGTTCTAGAAGAACAAGCAATAGTGGTGCAGAAACAGAAAATAATCAAACTCTAAATCAATTATTAGTTGAAATGGATGGCTTTGACAGTACTGAAACAATTATAGTATTAGCTGCTACTAATAGACCAGAGATGTTAGATAAAGCTTTACTAAGGCCAGGAAGATTTGATAGACAAATTACAATTCCTGCTCCAGATTTGAATGGAAGAGAAGAAATATTAAAATTACATGCAAAAAATAAAAAATTTGATGCTGATATAAACTTTAAAGATATTGCAGGAGATACAGCAGGCTTTACTGGAGCTGAACTTGCAAATGTATTAAATGAAGCTGCTATTATAGCAACAAGAAATAAGCATAAAAAAATATCAACAGAAGATATAGAAGATGCAGTAAAGAAAATAACAGTAGGTTTAGAAAAACACAATAGAGTAGTATCAGATAAGGATAAAAAGTTAACTGCTTATCATGAAGCTGGACATGCAATTGTAAGTAAATTTCTAGAAACGCAAACTGATGTAAAAGAAGTTTCTATAATACCAAGAGGATTAGCTGGTGGATATACAATGTATAAAACAAATGAAGATAAATACTATGTATCTAAAACAGAATTATTAGAAAAAATGGTAGCTTTAATGGGTGGTAGAGCAGCAGAAAAATTGGCACTAAATGAGATATCAACTGGAGCTAGCAATGATATAGAGGTTGCTACAGGAATTGCAAAAGATATGCTTACAGTATATGGAATGAGTGATAGTCTAGGACCTATATCTCTAAAAGTTAATGATCCTTATGAATTACAAATCTTTGGAGAAGGGGTTACAGATGAAGTAGGAAACCAAATAAGAATATTAATTGATAATGCTTATGTTACAGCTCAAAAGATTTTATCTGAACATATGGATATATTAGATGCGGTAGCACAAACTTTACTAGAAAAAGAGAAAATCACTACAGAAGAATTTGAAGAGTTTTTTAAATAGATAAATTTAAAGGATGTTTCTAAATTGTGAAACATCCTTTAAAATATAAGAAGAATAGGAAAAGAGATTATTTGAATTTTGACTTTATGTAAATTTGATGCTATAATAGATATGTCGTATAAAGTTTTTAGAAAAATAGGTTACTTAGAGAAAGGAAGGCAACATGGTACAAGACATTTTTTATAAGGGCTTTAAGTTAGAAAATATTACGGGTATGTGTGGAGAAATTGTTTCTAGCGAAGATTGGCTAAACATAAGTAAAAAAAATTATCCTCTATACAGAGTTTTGACACAAACAGATATAGATGGCAAATGCTATGCAACTACTTTAGCAATAGCCAAATATGTATCTGATTGTATATTGGTGTATGGAGCAATAGAAAAGGAGGATGGAAACAAAACAGCTCATGTAATATTAAAAAAAGGGAGCTGGGTATATGATTCAAATATGAAGCACCATTTCAAATATGATGAATATATTCAAACCTACAATTTTGAGATTTTTTGTGAAAAAATTCCACCAAAGGAGAATTTCAAAGAATTTTTACAGAAACTTTTTGAAGGTGGATTTAAGCAATGGTGCGAGGAAAGAAACGTAGAAGTTGACACATCAATAAACTAATAATTTGACCTATTGCAAGAAAGAGGCAGGCGAAACGCTTACCTCTTTTTTGTTTTAAACTAATTGCTTTTAGAAAATTTTTGTTTTACACAATCGATTTGAGCTTGTTCTGCTACTTGAGTTTTATACCATCCTTTTTCAGCCATTAGATTATAAATCTTATTTTGAATATTTAAACTTTCATTAAGAGCTTCTTTAAAAGCTGAGTGTACCTCTGCAGTTGTTGATTCAATAGCTCCATGCATGTATAAATCACAAATACCCTTTATTATTAAAAGTTCTTTTTCCATTAAATCTTTATCTTCCATTTTCTATTTACATGTAAAATAAAAGTATTTTACACTTTCCTCCTTCTATAATAAATTTAAAAATTTGCTAAATAATTGAGAATGATTTTCTTCAAGCTCTTTAATATAAGTTCCTAAAGAAATATCTTTAATTTGTGTAGATGTAACTTTACTACAATTTTTTGCAAATTGTTCACGTGCTAAAGCATCCTCTACATATAAAAGCTCTTTATTTGTCATAAATATCCACCTCCTAGATTTAATATTTCCAAACTAGGAAAATATATACAAAAAAAGTATAATTAACTAACAGTTAATTATACTTTAAAACTATGTTAAATTTATTGAAATTGAAATCTCTTTATTATTTAGATATTCTAAAATACTACTTGCTGAAGTAAATTTAAAAATTAATTTATAAGAATAAAGTTCTTGTGTTTTTTTAGAAAATTTTTTATTAATTTCATTAATGCCATATTTTCCATCACCTATAATAGGGAAACCAATATAAGATAAGTGAGCACGTATTTGATGTGTTTTACCAGTATGCAAATTTATATCTAAAATACTAGTATTGTTTTTGCTATCTGATGAAATTAAATTATATTCAGTTACTATTTTTACATAATCTTTTTTTGGAATATCAGAAATATATACTAAACTTTTTTTACTATCTTTAAATAAATAAGCTTGAAGAATAGAAGTTTTATTTTTAGGAATTCCATAAACTTTTGCTAAGTAATGTTTTTCTATTTCTTTATTTTTAAACTTATCTAGTAAAATTTCTAATGCTTGCTTATTTTTTGCAAAAAGTACAAGGCCTTTTGTATTTCTATCAATTCTATGACAAGGTTCTAAAAACTTATAAGAAGTATTATTTGCAAATTTCTTTTTTAGTATAGATGTTAAACATTCTGTAGAACTAGAATTTTCTGTTACAGATATTCCATCAGGTTTATTAACTACTAAAATATTGTCATCTTCATATACAATTGGAATATTAGGTAGATTTTCTAAAACTGAATCTACTATATAAATTGTTATTTCATCCCCTTTTTTTAATAGAGTATTTTTAGATACCTTAATTCCATTAATACGAATATCTTTTTTTCTTAAAGCTTTATAAAGTTCATTTTGATTTAAATTTGGAAAAGAGTCTAATATAAATTTGTTTAAATTCTTTCCATCATATTTATCATTAACAATTAATTTTCTCATACTGATATTATAAAAGAGAAAAAAGCTGTATGCAAGGCTTTTTCATATAAAACTTTTATTTTAAATCAAGTACTTGAAAAAAATGGATAATTATGATAGAATTCAAACTGCTATGAGAGGATTTTTATTTAAAAATCTACAATTAAGGCAAACATTACATATATAATGTTAATATAACTTATTTTAAATAGGAGGTTTAAAATGAAAGATTATTTAGAAATCGCAGACGTAAAAGCTTTAGAAATTTTGGATTCAAGAGGAAATCCAACAGTACAAGTAGAAGTAACAACAGTTGGAGGATTTAGCGGAGTAGCTATGGTTCCTTCAGGAGCATCAACAGGAAGTTTTGAAGCAGTTGAATTAAGAGATGGAGATGCTTCAAGATACTTAGGAAAGGGTGTTTTAAAAGCTGTTGAAAATGTAAATACAACAATAAAAGAAAAAATAATCGGAATGAATGTATATGATCAAGTTGAACTTGATAAAACTTTAATAGAATTAGATGGAACAGAAAATAAAGCAAAATTAGGAGCTAATGCAACTTTAGGTGTATCTTTAGCAGTAGCTAAAGCAGCAGCAGCTTCATTAGGAATGGAATTATATCAATATATTGGAGGAACAAATGCAAAAACATTACCAACTCCAATGATGAACATAATGAATGGTGGTA
>CALXZR010000120.1 GCA_944393295.1 uncultured Clostridia bacterium | reverse complement strand
CTTTGTAAAATTTTTGTTTAGCAACTAAATTTTATAATAAAAAGGGGGGAATATCAAGTTTTAATAATTTATATAGAAAAAACAAGGGTTGTAGAAGTTTTAACAGAAAAACTTTTTACAAAACCTAGAAAATAAAAGGGAGGAAGAAATGAAAATATTAGTATTAAATTGTGGAAGTTCATCTTTAAAATATCAATTAATAGATATGAAGGATGAATCTGTTATGGCAAAAGGAACTTATGAAAGAATAGGAGAAAAGGAGGCTTTTTTAACACATAAAGTAAATGGTGAAAAATATGTAATTAAAAAACCTACAATGAATCATACTGAAGCAATTGAAGTTATGTTAGAACAATTACTTCATAAGGATTATGGAGTTATAAAAGATTTAAATGAGGTAGATGCTATTGGACATAGAATTGTACATGGTGGAGAAATGTTCAATAAATCTGTAATTATTACAGAAGATGTTATAGAAAAAATAAATGAATGTTCTGTTTTAGCTCCTTTACATAATCCAGCTGGAATTCTTGGAATTCGCGCTTGTCAAGAAGCAATGCCAGGAAAACCAATGGTAGCAGTATTTGATACAGCTTTTCATCAAACAATACCTAAGGAAAATTTCTTATATCCAATTCCTTATGAATTGTATGAAAAATATAAAATAAGAAAATATGGTTTTCATGGTACTTCTCATTTATATGTTTCAAGAAGAGTTGCAGAACTTCAAAATAAAGCAGTAGAAGATTTAAAAATTGTAACTTGCCATTTAGGACAAGGAGCAAGTATTGCTGCAATAGATGGTGGAAAATCAATTGATACTTCAATGGGATTAACACCACTTGGAGGTTTTCCGATGGTAACTCGTTCTGGAGACTTAGATCCATCAGTTGTTCTTGAAATAATGAATAGGGAAGGATTAGACACAAAAGAAGCTAGCAATCTATTAAATAAGAAATCTGGACTATATGGAATTACAGGGCTAAATCCGGATTTTAGAGAAATTGAACTTGCATCTTATGATGAAGAAAAATATCCAAAAGCTAAAATTGCAATTGAAATGTTTACTAAATCAATAGCTCAGTTTGTTGCTAAATATGCAGTTTCTCTAAAGGGAATAGATACAATAGTATTTACAGGTGGAATTGGAGAAAATCAAATAAATATAAGAAAGAAAATTTGTGAAAACTTAGAATGGATGGGAGTAAAATTAGACTTAGAAAAAAATAATACTAGAAGCGAAGAAATAATGATATCTTCAGAAGATTCAAAAATTAATGTATATGTAGTTCCAACTAACGAAGAACTAGTTATAGCAAGAGATACAAAAACTTTAGTAGAAGCTAAATAAAAAACAATATTAAGAAATTCATAGGAAACTTATACGAATTTCCTATGAATATAAAAAATACCTACATTTATTTAAGAAGTAAATCAAAATATTAAATAATAGAAAGCAAAAGTTAGGAGCTTTTGAATAGGAGGTTTTTATGAAAATATTTGTTCTAAACTGTGGTAGTTCATCTCTGAAATGTCAATTGATAGATATGGATAAAGAAGAAAGAATAATGAAAGGACATTATGATAGAATTGGAGGAAAAAATTCTTCACTTCGTTTTAATGTTAGAGGAAATAAGACTGTAATAGAGCATCCAGCAAGAAGCTTTGAAGAAGCCATTTCATATATTTTAGAGTTATTAGTAAGCGATAAATATAAAGTTATTGAAACTTATAGTGAAATTGGTGCAGTTGGACATAGAATAGTGCATGGTGGAGAAAAATTTAAAAATTCTGTGATTATTACAGAAGAAGTAGAAAAAGAAATAGAAGCACAAGTTACTTTAGCACCACTTCATAATCCAGCTGGATTAGCAGGAATAGAGGCTTGCAAAAAATTGTTGCAAAAAGTGCCAATGGTAGCTGTATTTGATACATCATTTCATCAAACAATGGAAGAAAAAATGTATATATATCAATTACCATATAAATATTATGAAGATTATAGGATTCGTAAATATGGATTTCACGGAATATCACATAGATATATAGCAAAAAGAATTTCTGAAATTGCAGGAACTGATAAAATAAAAGTTATAAATTGTCATTTAGGTCAAGGAGCATCTCTTTGTGCGATAGAAAATGGAAAATCAGTAGATACTACAATGGGGTTAACACCTTTAGCTGGTGTACCAATGGGAACAAGATGTGGAGATGTAGATCCATCAATAATACCTTTAGTTATGAAATTTTATGATATAAAACCAGATGATATGCTTTATATTATGAATAAAGAATCAGGAGCTTGGGGAGTGTCTGGAGTATCGGCAGATTTTAGAGATATTGAAAGAGCAGCACTAGAGGGAGATAAACGTTCTATATTAGCTTTAGAAAGTAGAGCCTATATTATAGCACAATATATTGCTAAATTTATGGTAACCTTATCCGGAGTAGATTATATTACTTTTTGTGGCGGAATTGGTGAAAATGGATTTGAAGAAAGAGAAAGAATTTGTAAATATTTAGAATTTATGGGAATAAAATTAGATAAGGAACTAAATAAAATAAGAGGAGAAGAAGCTTGCATATCTACAGAGGACTCTAAAGCAAAAATCTATATTATTCCTACAAATGAAGAAATTATGATTGCAAGAGATTGCTATGAATTAGTTGGAAAAGGAGATAATTAATGAAAATATTAGTTTTAAATTGTGGTAGCTCATCTTTGAAGTTTCAATTAATAGATATGGAAAATGAAGAAAGATTAGTAAAGGGAAATTTTGAAAGAATTGGAGGAATGAAAACTACTCTTAAATTAAATATAAGAGGAGAAAAATCTGAGATTTTAAGAATTGCAAGAGATTATGACGAAGCTATTAGTTTTGTATTAGAGGTTTTACAAAAGCCAGAAAATAATTTAATTAGTAGTATAGATGAAATAGAAGCAGTAGGACATAGAATTGTTCATGGAGGAGAACTTTTTGGAGAATCTGTTTTTATTACAGATGAAGTAATAAATGAAATAGAAAAGTGTATAGACTTAGCACCACTTCATAATCCAGCAGGGTTAGCAGGTATTAGAGCTGCACAAAAAGCAATGCCTAAAAAACCAATGGTAGCAGTATTTGATACAGCTTTTCATCAAACAATGCCTTCTAAAGCATATATATATCAAATACCATATAGATACTATACAAGTTATAAAATAAGAAAATATGGATTTCATGGTACTTCACATAGATATGTTGCAAATAGACTAGCAGAGCTATTAAACAGAAAATTCGAAGAACTAAAAATTATTACTTGCCATATTGGTCAAGGTTCTTCTATTTGTGCAATAGATAAAGGAAAATCAGTAGATACTTCAATGGGATTAACACCACTAGCTGGTATTCCTATGGCTACAAGAAGTGGAGATATAGATCCAGCAATTATTCCATACATAATGAAAAAAGAAAATTTACAACCAGAAGATGTAGAGCAAATGTTAAATAAGCAATCTGGAGCTTGGGGTGTATCTGGAGTATCTTCAGATTATAAAGATGTAGAAGATGGATATGCTATGAAAGACCCTCGTTCTGTTTTAGCATTAGATAGTCAGGCATATAAGATTGCTCAGTATATAGGACAATACTATGTAACACTTGGAGGCTTAGATGGATTAGTATTTACTGGTGGAGTTGGAGAAAATGGATTAGAAACTAGACAAAGAGTTTGCGAATATTTGAAAGTTATAGGAGTAGAGCTAGACGAAGAAGCAAACAATGTAAAAGGAAAAGAAAAATGTATTACAACAAAAACTTCTAAAATACCAGTATATGTAATACCAACAAACGAAGAATTAATGATTGCAAGAGATACACATAAATTAGTTATGAATCAAAAATAAAAATATAAAACCCCAGAATTTTGTTTCTGGGGTTTTATCTATTTTACAATAATAGTTTGAAAATTACTGTATATAACCATTCCAGGTTTAGCTCCTGGATTTTTTTTAACAAATTTAGCATAGCAATAATCTACAGGAACATTTAGAGCTAAGCTTGCTTTACTATTTTCTTTTGCAAGTTTTGCACATTCAAATAATACATTTGTAGAAATATCTTCTAGTTCTAAATTTTGTGGATTCTTAAGTAATATATGTGAGCCATGAATTTTTTGAGCATGGAACCAAACATCATTAGGATTTGCTATTTTTGAACGTATATAATCATTTTGTATATTATTTTTACCAATATAGATAGTAAATCCTTCTAGTTGAATAGAGGTTAAAATTGGTTCATTTGTATTTTTAGCTCTTTTTAATTTTTGCTGTTTTTTGTTAGAAATTACTTTTTTAGTAATAATATTTTCTGAAATTTCTTCATAAACTTCATTTATATCTTTAATACTTTTTGCATTTTCTAACGAAAATACAATACTTTCAATATAATCCAGCTCTTTTTCAGTTTCCTTTTTTTGCATAGAAACAATTTCTAAAGCATTTTTTAATTTATTATATTTTTTAAACAATCTTTCTATATTTTTATGGACAGATATACTTTTATCCAATGGGATTTTTATTAGTTCATTATTATTGTAATAATTTTCAACTTCTATTTCATCTAAATTGTAATTAGAATTTAAACGATATAAATTAGCTGTTAAAAGTTCGCCATAAAGTTTAAAAGTATCCATCTCATTACATTCTTTTAATTTTTGGTTTATATTTTCTAATTTCTTATTAATTTTTTTCAAAGAACCAAGAACTATATGTAACAAATTGTTACGAGCGGACTGAAAAGTAGTTGCTTTTTCTTTATTAAAGTAATAATTATCTATAAATTTGTTAATTTGTAATTCTTCGTCTGTTTCTATATTTGCAATAGTAAAATCATTGTCTAATAAAATACAAGAAATTTTATTTGTTCCAATATTATTTATTAATTGATTTATTTCATTATAAATAGTTTCTAAATCATTATCAGAATAGTTAGAATTATCAATATTTAATTTATCTATAATATTTTTAATAAAACTTTTACTAAAGCCAATAAATAAAGATGGAATTATCTTAGTAAGTGGTAATGTAGTTGAATTTCTAATAATTTCTATAAATTCAGAAGAGTTGTTAAGTTCTATAAAGCTTTTTTTAGTTATTGGAACAAAAGTATATTCATGTGCAGGTAGTAATTCTCTAGTATTACTATCGAAATGCTTTAGACTATCGATAATAATATTATTTTCGTTAGTAAGTACAATATTACTTTGTCTACTCATAATTTCAATATATAATTTGCGAGTAACTAAATCATTTAGTTCGTTATAACAAGAAAACTTTATTTGAATAGTTCTTTCTAAATCATAATTAGAAATTTCTATAATTTTTCCACCTACTAAATACTTTCTAAGTAACATACAAAAATTAAAAGCATTTTGAGGATTTGGTTTTAAATGTGTAGAAAGGCAAATTCTACAAAATTCTGAATCACAAGATAATACTAATGAGTAATTTTTTCCATTACCATAAAGTTCTAAAACAATTTCACTTTTGGTAGGCTGTAATACTTTGTTTACTTTAGCTCCTATTAGATTATTATTTAGTTCTGAAATAATAGATTTTGTAACAATACCATCAAATGCCATTTAGAATTTGTCTCCTTTACTAATTTTTAAGTATAAAACAAATATATAATATAGCTTTATTGGAGAAAAGTCAAATAATAAGAGTAAAAAAGGAAGAATTTAGATATTTTCTATATGAAAAATTAGATAAAAGCTTTAAAAAATTATAAATATTATAGAGAGAATAAGTTTTTTGTGAAAAGTTTACATAAACAGTTTGACTTTTTTGAAAAACACGTTATAATATAATTATAAAAAAATATAGGAAAAGGAGAAACATTATGGGTGAATTGACAAAAGAACAACAGGAATTTTTCGAAAAGGAGGAAAAACGGTTAGAAGCGTTTTTTGAAACGCCAATGTGTGAACGTTTCAAAATCCAGTATGTAAAAAAACCGGAAAAAGCCGATGTTTTAATCTCGAATAATCATAACGTTTTTGATTATCTGGCAATCGGCTTTATATGCCTTAACAAGCAGCTAAAAGGAAATCCTGAACGGGTGGTATATGTCGGGCACAAGAAATATGACAATATAGATGTCATTAAGTTAATGGACAAGATATATCCGATAAATGGTGGCGGAAAAAGAGTGCCTGGAACAGCTTTATCTGAACTGATAGATCAGATTGCAGATGTAGCAGAAAGATATTACAAGAATCCTAAGGTATACAGCAGGATGTCTGGATTAATATTTGCACCGCATATAACCTGTGTGGCAATGGGATATTACGAAGATCCGGATATGTCGCTGGAATTTGAGAATTTCGACGACACTATATATGCACAGCAACTGGCATTTAACAATTTGAAGAAGCATATAATATCAAGCAGTTTGGGAGCAATCTATGCAATGCTTTATGGTGATTGACGTGTGATTGCTGCTTGCAAACATCGGAGTTTCTAGTATAATTTCATAATTTCAGTTCTTTAAATTTCATTTCACAAAATCTCTAATAGCGCCTTCGACAGTCTTAAGTTGAGGGCGCTTGTCTTTTTGAACTTTGGAGATACTCTTAAAAGTTCATTTTCTAAGTTCATTTTCTAAAAGTAGTAACAGAGGTAAACTAAAATTTGAATACAAAAAAAGCCTTAAGTTTTTGACTTAAGGCTACTTAATATTTAATAAAATTCTATCATTAGAAGGGTTACAAGTCAATACAAAAATAAAATTTTTGAAATAAGGTTTTAAAGTAAATTTTATCTAAGTATAGAAATTAAAGGAAAAAGTCGAATTAAAAAATTTCCTTAAGTCAAAAACTTAAGGAATAATCCATAAAATAAAATACAAAGAGGAAGTCTAATGATAGTAAATATTTTAAGTAAAAGTATAATAAATTATTGATAATAGCACTATTAATAATAGTGCTATTTGTGATGCTTAAAATATATAAGAAACTTAAAATGGTTTTCTTTTAAGAAACAAAAGTGGCTATTGGAATTTTTCCAAATTTCTAAACAAAAAATTTAGAAAAGTTGCATTTGTTTTTATGGATTGAAGAGAAAGGAAAAAGAGAAACTTTTTCTTTTCTCTAACTTAAATAAAAACTTAGGAGGAAAGCAAAATGAA
>CALXZR010000119.1 GCA_944393295.1 uncultured Clostridia bacterium | reverse complement strand
TCATGCAATCCTTTTTATGCGCAAATTTCTACATATTATATGTTAACATAAAAATAACAAAAAATCAAGTAAAAGATGAATAGTAAAAAATTAAAAAAAACAGTAATTATTTAATAATTACTGTTTTTTAAAGTTAAAATTATAAATTAATATTAAAATCTATTTCTTTTAATATATTTGTAACTTGCAAATCCTATAATAGCCATTACTGCAATTCCACCAGCAATATACATTCCAGTATAAATACCTGTTTGAGGAATATCTTTTTTAGGTAATAAATCTAATGCAATAATAGGACATTTGTCATTTTCTGCAGATCCTGGAGTACCATTTTCATCATAAGTAATTTGTACATTTTCATTTGTAGGTAAGTTTATACCAACAATTTCACCATTAAATTCATTATTTAAAGAAATTCTATAAGTAAATGTAGCTTCTTCTCCAGGTCCAAGAGAAGGAATAGTCCAAGTAATTGAATTATCTTCGGTATTAACTTTAGCAGTAACTTCACCAATATTAGACTCAGTTAATTGGGCATAAGTAAAGTTATCTATAATATTTTGTGGGAAATAATCTTTAATTACTATATTATCTAAAACATATTGCTCTTGTACTAAACTTGAATATATTTTGTTTGTAACTGTATCTTCAACTTCCTCATCTTGAACATAGTAAACTTCTCCAGATGTTGGACTTGTAGCTGTACCAAATATTTCTTCTGCAACTTCTCTATATGTTGGCTTTGGATCTTCCTCAGATATAGCAATTTCATCATCACTCATTTCAATTAACATTGAAATTAAATTAACACCAGCTTCACCAAGTTCGACTATTTTATTTTTAGTAGGGACTCTTGTTGCATCTGTATAAGTATCTCCAACAACACCTCTTGCCGTATTTGGAATAGCATCTGTTAAAGTAATGATGTAGTCTTCAGTATCAGGGTCATTGTTAGTTTGAAGTAAAGTATATGCAGCATCTAAACCAACTTCTAAGTTTGTTCTAGCACCCATAACATCTTCAGAAACTGTATTTAAAGCTTCTGTAATTGTATCTGCATCATTTGTAAGTTCTTCTGTTACAGTTTTAGCATCTAAATCAGTTCCTTCAATTGTATAACCTTCATCATCTGTTTCAGTAGATGTAGCAAATTCTACAACACCAATTTTTATATTAGGATTTGCTGATAATAATTTATCTACTAAGGCTTGAGCAGATTGTAAAACAGCTTCTTTTCTAGTTATTCTTTCACCGTTAATGATAATTTCGTTTGTAGACATACTTCTTGAGGCATCTATTAGTAAAACAACATTAGCTTTTTTATCTTCCAATTTTTCTGCATTATTTTTTGCTGTTAATCTAATATCAACATACTTTTCAGTAGTGTTGCACTCAATCATTTTCTTTTCAAATTCGCCATATTCACCAAAAGTAATATTGCATACATTATCTTCTACTAAAGTCATTGTAGCATTAGCTTTATTAATAGTTGCTGCAAAACTTGATGTTGCAGTAAATAAAACTATAAATAAAGCAATTAAAATACCATAAATTGTTTTTCTCATAATACATTTTCCTTTCCTTAAAAATTTTGCAATTTGCATAAAAATGCAAACAAAATAATTCTTTTGTTATAATATAGGAAAAATCGAAGATTTTGCCTATATTTCAAGATAAAGTTACATTAGCTAGCCCGAGCAAAGCTCGTAGCATAAAGCAAAGCTACTTTTCTTATTTTATACTAAAATTAATTTTTAATACGTCTACATTATAATACATAAAAATTCAAAATTCAACAAAAATGTAAAATTGAAATGTAATTGTAATTTTTTAGTTAACGGTTCGAAAAGTTTTTGTTGAAAAATCGTAATAAGCTATTGACATATACTGGGAAAAGATATAAAATGAATTCATACAATTTTTAACAAAGATATTGTTAATCAATGAGCTTATTTTCAAAATTAACAAATGAATGCAGATTATAAATAATGCATTATTTAATCTAAAAATTTTCCAATAAAATTATAAAAATTAATAATTTAGGCATTTTTTGAAAGACTAAATAAATAATACAATGTTGTTTATTTAGAGATTTATATTGAAAATAATGCTCTTATTTTAAATTTGAAACTGTTAAAGAATTTAAGGAGTAATAAGATTATGAATAAGCAACAAATAATAGATTTATTAAACATAGGAGAAAATCGAGAAGTAGAATTTAAAGAAGCAAAGAAAAAGTTACCAAAATCATTATGGGAAACTTATTCTTCATTTGCAAATACACAAGGACGGCATAATTATATTAGGAGTAAAAGAAGATAAAAACACAAAAATATGTGATTTAGAAGGAATAGAAAATGTAAGTGATATTTTAAAAGATTTTTGGAATACTATAAATAACAAAGAAAAAATAAGTTGTAACATATTAAATGATAATGATATTGAAATTAAAAGAATAGAAGGAAAGACAATTGCTATAATAAATATTCCAAATGCAAATAGACAAGACAAACCAGTATATATAAATAATAACCCAATAACAGGTACATTTAAAGGATATCATGATGGAGATTATAAATGTACAAAAGAAGAGATAAGAGTAATGTTTAGTGAAAGTTCAGAATATTCAAAAGATGAAATGATATTAGAAAAATATACTATAGATAATATAGATAAAGAGACTTTAGAAAGTTATAGAAAAAGATTTAAATTACATAAGGGAGATAATCACGAATGGAATAATTTATCTGATAGAGATTTTTTATATATGATAAGAGCATTAGATAGAAAAACAGATAAGTTAACCTTAGCAGGACTTTTAATGCTTGGAAGAGTGCAAGATATAATTCAAGTAAGACCAAATTATTTTTTAGATTATAGAGAGATAAATAATGCAAATACTACTGAAAGATGGTCTCATAGAATTACTTCTTCTCCAGACGAAGAATGGGCAGGTAATTTATGGGGATTTTTTAGTAAAATAGTAAATAGATTAACAGCAGATATTGAAGTTCCATTTGCATTAGATAAAGATATGATGAGGATTGATGATACTGAAGTTCATAAAAGTGTTAGAGAGCGGACTTGCAAACAGTCTTATTCATGCAGATTACTCTGAAAGTGGTAGCATAATAATTGAAAAAGGAGAAAATTATTTTAAATTTTCTAATCCAGGAAATTTAAGAATACCAATAGATATTGTTATGGAAGGTGGAAGAAGTGATCCGAGAAATGCTATTTTACATCAAATGTTTTCATATTTGGGGTTTGGAGAAAGAGCGGGTTCTGGATTATATATGATTAGCACAGTATGGAAAAGTAAAAATTGGATAAAACCACAAATAAAAGAAGAATTAAATCCCAATAGAACAATATTAACATTATATATGAAAAAGGATAAAATTTATACCAAT